>SLKW01000486.1 GCA_007134405.1 Paracoccaceae bacterium | reverse complement strand
ATGACGAAACGGCCCAACATCCTGGTGCTGATGGTCGATCAGCTCAACGGCACGTTCTTTCCCGACGGGCCGGCCGAGTGGCTGCACGCGCCGAACCTGAAGCGCCTGGCCGAACGCTCGGTCCGCTTTGCCAATGCCTATACGGCAAGCCCGCTCTGCGCGCCGGGGCGGGCGAGCTTCATGTCGGGCCAGCTGCCCAGCCGCACGCGGGTCTACGACAACGCGGCCGAATTCGCGTCCAGCATCCCCTGCTACTCCCACCATCTGCGGCGCGCGGGTTACTACACGGCGCTGTCGGGTAAGATGCATTTCGTCGGCCCCGACCAGCTCCACGGGTTCGAGGAGCGGTTGACGACCGACATCTACCCCGCCGATTTCGGCTGGACGCCCGACTGGCGCAAGCCCGGCGAACGGATCGACTGGTGGTATCACAACATGGGCTCGGTCACCGGCGCGGGCGTGGCCGAGATCACCAACCAGATGGAATACGACGACGAGGTCGCCCATCACGCCACCGCGAAGCTTTATGACCTGGCGCGGGGCAGTGACGACCGGCCCTGGTGCCTGACCGTCAGCTTCACCCATCCGCATGATCCCTATGTGGCGCGGCGGAAGTACTGGGACCTCTACGAGGGGTGCGCGCATCTGATGCCCGCGGTGCCGGACCCGGGCTACGACGCGCAGGACCCGCACAGCCAGCGCCTGTTCGATGCCAACGACTGGCGCAACTTCGCCATCACCGACGAACACGTCGCGCGCGCCCGGCGCGGCTATTTCGCCAATATCTCCTACCTGGACGACAAGATCGGCGCGATCCTGCAGGTGCTTGGCGACACCCGCCAGGAGGCGGTCGTGGTCTTTCTGTCCGATCACGGCGACATGCTGGGCGAGCGGGGGCTCTGGTTCAAGATGAGCTTCCGCGAGGGTTCCGCCCGCGTGCCGCTGATGCTCGCCGCGCCAAGGCTGGGGGCGGGGCGGGTCGAGACGCCGGTTTCGACCATGGACGTGCTGCCGACGCTGGCGGAGCTCGCCGGCATCCCGCTTGACGCCGTCGCGCCCTGGACCGAGGGGCAGAGCCTGGTTCCGGTCGCGGGCGGCGCCGAACGCGGCACGGTGGCGATGGAATACGCGGCCGAGGGCTCGATTGCGCCGATGGTGGCGCTGCGCCGGGGGCGGTGGAAATACACCGCCTGCCCGGCGGACCCCGAGCAGTTGTTCAACCTGGCCGCCGACCCGCACGAGTTGACAAACCTTGCCGCAGACCTTGCCTGCGCCGAAACGCTGGAAGGCTTCCGTGCCGAGGCCGCGGCGCGCTGGGACCTTCCTGCCTATGACGCCGCCGTGCGCGAAAGCCAGGCGCGGCGGCTGGTGGTCTATGAGGCGCTTCGCAACGGCGCCTACTACCCCTGGGATCATCAGCCGCTGCAGCGCGCCTCGGAACGCTACATGCGCAACCACATGGACCTGAACGTGCTGGAGGACAGCCAGCGCTTCCCTCGCGGAGAATGACGACGTGACCCTGAGAGCCCAACCCGAAGCCAGCCACTACATCGATGGCGCTTATGTCGAGGATATCGCAGGCGCACCCATCGAGGTGGTGCACCCCGCCGATGGAATGGTGATCGCTCGGCTTCACGCAGCGACGCCTGCACTGGTCGAGAAGGCCCTCGATGCCGCGGTGCGGGCGCAGGCCGAATGGGCCGCGCTGCGGCCGGTCGAGCGGGGCCGCATCCTGCGCCGCGCCGCCGACATCATGCGGGAGCGCAATCGGGACCTGTCCGTGCTGGAGTCGCTGGACACCGGCAAGTCCCTGCAGGAGACGCTGGTCGCCGATGCGACCTCGGGCGCGGATGCGCTGGAGTATTTCGGCGGTCTTGCGCCCACGGTGACCGGTCAGACGATCCCGCAAGGCGCCGATTTCGTCTACACAACGCGCGAGCCTTTGGGCGTGTGCCTGGGCATCGGTGCCTGGAACTATCCCACGCAGATCGCCTGCTGGAAGGCCGCGCCGGCGCTGGCTTTCGGGAATGCGGTGATCTTCAAGCCCTCGGAGGTGACGCCGCTTTCGGCGCTGCAGATCGCCGCGATCCTGACCGAGGCCGGCTTGCCCGCGGGGCTCTTCAACGTGCTGCAGGGCTTTGGCGATCTGGGCGCGGCATTGGTCGGCGACCCGCGCATCGCCAAGGTCTCGCTGACGGGCTCGGTGCCCACGGGCCGCAAGGTCTATGCGGCGGCGGCCGAGGGGATCCGGCACGTCACAATGGAACTGGGCGGCAAGTCGCCGCTGATCGTCTTCGACGATGCGAGCCTCGAGGACGCGGTTGGCGGGGCGATGCTGGGCAACTTCTATTCGTCGGGCCAGGTCTGCTCGAACGGCACGCGGGTCTTCGTGCAGCGGGGGCTTAAAGAGCGTTTCCTGGACCGGTTGAAGGTGCGGACAGAGGCGATAAGGCTGGGCGATCCGCTCGACGAGGCGACGCAGATGGGTCCCTTGGTGAGTGCGGCGCAGATGGAAAAGGTGCTGGGCTATATCGAGGGCGCACGGGCCGAGGGGGCGCGGCTGGTGACCGGCGGGCAGCGGCTGAACCGCCCCGGCTACTACGTCGCGCCCACGGTCTTTGCCGATGTCGCCGACGAGATGACCATCGCGCGGGAAGAGGTGTTCGGCCCGGTGATGTCGGTTCTCGACTTCGATGACGAGGACGAGGTGGTGACGCGCGCCAACGCGACCGAGTTCGGGCTGTCGGCGGGCGTCTTCACGCACGACCTGACGCGCGCGCATCGGGTCATCGGGCGGCTGCAGGCGGGGACGTGCTGGATCAACACCTACAACCTGACGCCCGTCGAGGCGCCCTTCGGCGGGGTGAAGCTTTCGGGCGTCGGGCGCGAGAACGGGCAGACGGCGATCGAGCACTATACGCAGCTCAAGACGGTCTATGTCGGCATGGGGCCGGTGGACGCCCCGTACTGAGTTGCGCGGCCCGGTCGCGGGGCCGGGTTTGCGGAGAGGCGGTTCAGGGGCAGGTTTGCCCTGAACGCGCCAGTTCAATGGTCGGTCGGGCTCCGGCCGCGTCAAGGGGCAAGCGCGCGTGCCGCGCGGGACTTCGTCCCCCCT
>SLKW01000055.1 GCA_007134405.1 Paracoccaceae bacterium | reverse complement strand
TCTCGATCCGGACCGTCATCACGTCCATTTCACCTTCGCGGGTCGCGATGACCCGGGCGCGGCTCACTTCCTCGTGTCGGCTGACGAAGGCCGCGACCTGTTCTGGGCGGACGAACATGCCTTTGATCTTGGTGGTCTGGTCTGCACGGCCCATCCAGCCCTTGATGCGCAGATTGGTCCGTCCGCAGGGGCTTTCGCCAGGCAGGATCGCCGACAGATCCCCGGTGGCAAAGCGGATGAGGGGATAGTCGGCGTTCAGCGTGGTCACCACCACCTCGCCAACCTCGCCTTCGCGCACCGGGTCGCCGGTTCCAGGGCGCACGATCTCGACGATGACGCCCTCATCGACAATCAACCCCTCCATCGCGTCGGACTCATAGGCGATGTTGCCCAGGTCCGCGGTGGCGTAACACTGGCGGCAGGCGATCCCCCGGTCGGCGTATTCGGCGCGCAGCGATGGGAAGAGCGCGCCGCCCCCGACCGCCGCCTTGGTGAACTTCAGCTTCACGCCCATCGCGTCGGCCTTGTCGAGGATGACCTTCAGGAAATCCGGCGTCCCGGAATACGCGGTGGTGCCGATATCCGCGGCGGCGCGGACCTGCAACTCGGTCTGCCCAGTCCCGGCGGGAAAGACGGCCGCCCCCACGGCGCGGGCGGCGTTCTCGAACATCATCCCGGCAGGGACGAAATGGTAGGAAAAGCAATTCTGCACGATATCGCCCGACCCGA
Source organism: Paracoccaceae bacterium (assembly GCA_007134405.1). Lineage (GTDB taxonomy): Bacteria > Pseudomonadota > Alphaproteobacteria > Rhodobacterales > Rhodobacteraceae > Pararhodobacter. Next base: position 11,347 of record SLKW01000055.1, on the reverse strand, counting down.
TCCCCAAGGCGTGCAGGAAGCGACCCATGCGCCACCAGTCGTGCCCGGTTCGACCCGGCTCGTAGATCGGGCCGGGCGACTGGAAGATGTGCTCGAACCCGGCGGTCGCATGGGCGGCAAAACCGCCGAAGGGGGCGTCCTGTGCTTGTGCGCCGGTCAGGTCGGACTTGCGCAACACCGGCAGGCGCGCCAGCGCGCCAATCTCGGTGATCTCTGCCGGGTCGACATCGGCCAGTGCCGTCCGGTAACCGGCCAGCCCCTTCGCGCGCGCAATCTGCGCGGGCAGCGCCTGGGCGAGATCGGCGGCGCGCTGGTCCGCCCCGCGCGTCTCCAGCTCGTCGAAATGCTTGCTCATCGTTTCCCGCGGTTCGCTCCGCGCCCCTGTTGCATCCTCTGCCATGGCGTCAGGCCAGCCAGCGCTTGCGCCGGCGATAGCTGCGCACGTCGCGGAAGCTCTTCCGTCCCTTGTCGGACATGCCGAGGTAGAATTCCTTCACATCCGGGTTTTCGCGCAGCGCATCGGCCGAGCCCTCCATGACCACGCGGCCGTTTTCCAAAATGTAACCGACATGGGCGTAGCGCAGCGCCACGTTGGTGTTCTGCTCTGCCAGCAGGAAGGTGACGCCCTGCTCCTTGTTCAGCCGCTGCACGATCTCGAAGATCTGCTCCACCAGCTGCGGTGCCAGGCCCATCGAGGGCTCGTCCAGCAGAATCGTCTCGGGGCGCGACATCAGGGCGCGTCCGATCGCCGTCATCTGCTGCTCGCCGCCCGAGGTATAGCCCGACTGGCTGCGGCGGCGTTCCTTCAGCCGGGGAAAGTATTCGTAGACCATCTCCAGATCGTCGGCGACGCTCTTGCCCCCGTCGCGCCGGGTGTAGGCGCCGGTAAGCAGGTTCTCCTCGACCGTCAGGTGCTCAAAGCAGTGCCGCCCCTCCATCACCTGAATGATGCCGGTCTTGACAAGATCCGCCGGGTCCCGGCCGGCGAGGTTCTCGCCTCGGTAGGTGATCGAGCCCTTGGTGATCTCGCCGCGCTCGGAATGCAGAAGACCCGAAATCGACTTCAGCGTCGTCGATTTACCCGCGCCGTTGCCTCCGAGAAGCGCGGTGATTCCGCCCTTGGGCACGGAAAGGCTGACGCCCTTCAGCACCAGAATGACGTGGTTGTAGATCACTTCGATATTGTTGACCTGCAAGAGCGTCTCGGTATCGGTGCGGACGTCGAACATGGGCGCAAATCCCTGTGGGTGGCAGTTGGGGGCGACGGGCGCGGCCGGTGCCGCGCCCGCCGGGTTCGGTTCAGTCGCCGGCCATTTCCAGGCACTGCGGCTCGATGTCGTTCTCGCGGGCATAGGCCAGGGAGTCCTCCATCACCATTTCCATGATCAGTTCGCGGTCGGGCGCGATCCAGTCGGTGATCAAGTTCCAGGTGCCTTCGTTGGCGTCCCACTGCTGGATCATCGCCTCGCCCGATCCGCCGTGGTTGTCGCAGCTCACCTCGAAGGCGGGGCCGAAGCCGGGCAGGCCCAGTTCTTCCATCAGCTCTTCGGTGATGACCAGGTTGGCCATGCCGTCGCGCATCATCGCGGGCGTGATCACGTCGGTGTCGTGCAACTCCTGGGCGCGCTTGGCGGCCTCGACGGCCAGCATCGCCGCATACATGCCGCGCGAGTAGAGCACGGTGCCGACCTCGTCGCCGGTGCCGGCATTGAGGCCCCGGTCGATCACGTATTCCTGGATGTCGTCATAGACCGGGTAGTCGCGGCCCGTGCCGTGCATCGCCAGCGACTTGTAGCCGTGCGCACCTTGCCCGGCAGGACGCACGTCCTGTTCCGAGCCCGACCACCAAACGCCGATGAAGTTCTCCATCGGGAAACGGATGTTGGCGGCTTCCTGAATGGCGACGGCGTTCATCACGCCCCAGCCCCACATCACCACGTAATCCGGACGCTCGCGCCGGATCTGAAGCCACTGGCTGCCCTGCTCCTGACCGGGGCTGTCGACGCCGATGGTCAACAACTCGAAGCCCTCACGCTCGGACAGGCGGGTCAGCGTCGGGATCGGCTCGCGGCCATAGGCCGAGTTGTGGTAGAGCAGCACGATCTTCTTGCCGTCGAGCGAGCCGTCGTTTTCCTCGAGCAGGTAGTTGATGATCACGCTTGCCCCGTCCCAGTAGTTGGCGGGGTAGTTGAAGGTCCAGTTGAACACCTCGCCATTCACCGCCGAGGTACGGCCGTAACCCATCGTGTGCATCGGCACGCGGTCTTCCATCGTGCGCGGAATCAACTGGTAGGTGATCCCGGTCGACAGGGGCTGCAGGACAAGCGGGTTGTCACCGCGGATGCCCTGGTAGCATTCCACGCCGCGCTCGGTGTTGTAGGCGGTTTCGCATTCGGTCATGCGGATCGGCACCCCGTTGATGCCGCCATCGCGTTCGTTGATCAGCGTCAGGTAATCCTGATAGCCGTCGGCGAAGGCGATGCCGCCGGGGGCGAAGGGGCCGGTACGGTAGTTGAGCATCGGGAAATGCAGCGTTTCGGCAAGTGCCGGCGCCGCGGCGGTCATCGTGACCGCCAGCACAGCGGCCATTCGGGTCATCTTCATCGGTTTTCCTCCCATGGATGATGATGTTTTCGGTTGCGACATTGGCGACCCGCCCCGTCAGTGCGGGAAGGGCCAGAGGCGCAGCTTCTCCTTGATCGTGCGCCAGAGCGCGGTCAGCCCGTGCGGCTCCAGGACCAGGAAGATGATGATCAGCGCGCCGATGATCATGATCTCCAGATGCGCGGCCACGTCACTGGGCCAGCGCAGATTGTCGACGAGCAAGAGCTTCAGCAGGACCGGGCCAACGATCAGGAAGAACGCCCCCAGGAACGACCCCAGGATCGAGCCCAGACCGCCGATGATCACCATGAACAGGACCAGGAACGACTTGTCGATCCCGAAGGCCTCGCCCGCCTCGGCCGCGCCCAGATAGACCGTAAAGAGCAGCGCGCCGGCGATCCCCACGAAGAAGGACGACACCGCAAAGGCCGACAGCTTCGCCGTTAGCGGGTTCACCCCGATGATCTCGGCTGCGATGTCCATGTCGCGGATCGCCATCCACTTCCGCCCCAGCGTGCCACGCGTCAGGTTGCGCGCAAGCCACGCCACCGCAATCAGGAATGCCAGGCAGAAGAGGTACATCGACACCGCGCTCGCCCGCGGCCCGGTCACCGGGTAGCCGAAGACGGTGCGGGTTGGCGCCGTGATCATGCCGGTGGGTGAGTAGTTGAAGAACCAGCCGGTGCGGGTGAAGAGCCAGATCAGGAAGAACTGCGCGGCAAGCGTCGCCACCGCCAGATAGAACCCCTTGATCCTGAGCGACGGCAGCCCGAACGCTACGCCCACCGCCGCCGTGCAGAGCCCCGCCAGGATGACAACGAAAACGATGCTGAGTTCGGGAAAGGACGTCATCAGCTTGAAGCTTGAATAGGCGCCGACAGCCATGAAGCCACCGGTGCCAAGGCTGAGCTGCCCGCAGTAGCCGATCAGGATGTTCAGCCCCAGCGCCGCGATCGTGTAGATCAGGAAGGGGATGACGATCGCGTTCGCCCAGTAGTCGGTGATGATGAAAGGCATCACCCCCAACGCAAAGGCCAGCACCACGTAGTAGGCAAACCGGTCGCCCTTGATCGGGAAGGTCTGGTTGTCGGCGGCGTAGGTCGTCTTGAAGTCGCCGGCTTCACGATAAATCATGTCTCAGACCCTCTCGATGATCTTTTCGCCAAAGAGGCCCTGGGGCCGGAAGAGCAGGAACACCAGCGCCAGCATGTAGGCGAACCAGTTCTCGGTCGCGCCGCCGATGATGGGACCCAGGAAGAAGTCGAAGAGCCGCTCGCCGACGCCGATGATCAGCCCGCCGACGATGGCCCCCGGGATCGAGGTGAAGCCGCCCAGGATCAGCACCGGCAACGCCTTCAACGCGATCAGCGACAGCGAGAACTGCACGCCCGATTTCGCCCCCCACATCATCCCGGCGACCAGCGCCACGATGCCGGCCATCGACCAGACCAGTACCCAGATGAAACGCAGGCTGATGCCGACGCTGAGCGCCGCCTGGTGGTCGTCGGCCACGGCGCGCAGCGCGCGGCCCTGCTTGGTGTATTGCGAGAAGAGGATCAGCGAGAGCACGAGGACGCCCGCAATCAGCGCGGCCCATAGCTCCAGCGTATCCATGTAGAAGCCGTAGCCGAACCAGGCGAAGGTCAGGTCGTCGACCGTGCCGGACATGCCCTGCGGGATGCCCACGTCAAGCCGCTTGACCTCGGCCCCCCACATGACGTCGCCGAGACCTTCGAGGAAATAGGCCAGCCCGATCGTTGCCATGAACAGGATGATCGGCTCCTGGTTGACCAGGTGGCGGAAGATGTAGCGCTCGACCAGCCAGGCGAAGGCGACCATGACGGCGACCGTCCCGGCAATCGCCACCAGGGTTGGCAGGGTCCAGCCGAAATAGTGGATGCGCGTGCCGAAGATCGCGTTGATCAGATGCGCGAACGGCACCTGACCCGATTGCAGCCCGACAAGCGTGAGCGCCGCGAACAGCGCCATCACACCCTGGCTGAAGTTGAAGATCCCCGAGGCCTTGAAGATCAGAACGAACCCCAGGGCCACAAGCGCATACATCACCCCCGCCGTCAGGCCGTTGAGTGCGGCCTCCATGGCGAAAAGCATCGTGTCAGGCATGCCCGCCCCCCATCCTCTGTCCGGTTAGATTGCGGTCAGTCATGGCTGACCCCCAGGTAGGCCTTGATGACCTCTTCGTTGTTGCGCACCTCGCCGGGCGAGCCGTCGCCGATCTTCTTGCCGTAATCCATCACGACGACGCGGTCCGACAGGTCCATCACGACGCCCATGTCGTGCTCGATCAGGACGATGGTGCTGCCGAATTCGTCATTCACGTCCAGGATGAAGCGGCTCATGTCCTCCTTCTCCTCGACGTTCATGCCGGCCATCGGCTCGTCGAGAAGCAGGATCGACGGCTCGGCGGAAAGCGCGCGCGCCAGTTCCACCCGCTTCTTCAGACCGTAGGGCAGCCGGCGCACCGGCGTCTTGCGGATATGCTGGATCTCGAGGAAGTCGATGATCTTCTCGACCTTCTCGCGGTTCTCGGCTTCTTCCTTCGCGGCCGGGCCCCACCAGAGCGCCTGCTTGAAAAAGCCTGCCGACATGTGGTTCAGCCGCCCGGTCATGATGTTGTCGAGGACACTCATCCCCTCGAAGAGCGCGATGTTCTGGAAGGTGCGCGCGATCCCCTGCCGCGCGACCTCGTAGGGGCGCATGCGCGGACGCCGCTCGCCCTTGTACCAGACCTCGCCCTCCTGCGGGTGATAGAAGCCCGAGATGACGTTGAGCATCGACGACTTGCCGGCGCCGTTCGGGCCGATGATCGCGCGGATCTCGCCCTCGCGGATGTCGAAGCTGATGTCCTTGATCGCCACCACGCCGCCGAAGCGCAGCGTGATGTTCTTCATTTCCATCAGCACGCCGCCGATCTTGCGGCCATCGGCGGTGACATAGCCTTCGGGCTGGGTATCGAGCATCGCTCAGAGCCTCCCTGCGAGCCCGACCAATAGCCCGTAGGCGACGATCGAGCCGATGATGATGTGCAGTTTCGACAGCGGCAGACCGGGCCAGAGCCGCTGCAGCGCCAGGATTCCGAAGGCGCCGGTCAGGGCGCCGGCGATCGCGGGCTTCAGGAATTCCGGAAAGAACCTCAGAAAGGCGAAGGACAGGATCAGTCCCGCCAGCGCCAGGGCGCCGGCGGCGATGTACTGCCCCCGCGTGATGCCCGTCCCGGTCATTCGGCGGCCATCTTCTGGGCGGCGCGGTGCACTTTCGCATCGCGCAGCTCCAGCGTCGCCGTGATCTTGCCCTTGCGGCCGTCCTCGTAGGTGACCTCGGTCTCGGTATAGATCTCGGACTTGCCGGAATAGAGCGCGTCGATCAGATCGGCGAACTTCTCCTCGATGATCCGCCGGCGCACCTTGCGGGTGCGGGTCAGTTCGCCATCGTCGGCGTCAAGCTCCTTGTGCAGGACCAGGAACCGGTGCACCTGGCAGCCCGACAGCATCTTGTCCTCGGCGATCGAGGCGTTGGTCTCCTCGACATGGTCCTGGATCATTGCCAGCACCTTCGGATGGCCGGTCAGTTCCTGATAGCTGGAATAGGCGATGTTGTTGCGCTCGGCCCAGTTGCCAACCGCCGACAAGTCGATGTTGATGAACGCCACGCAGCGGTCGCGGCCATTGCCGAAGACCACCGCCTCGAGGATGTTCGGATAGAACTTCAGCTTGTTCTCGACATATTTCGGCGCGAAGAGGCTCCCGTCGGCCATCTTGCCCACGTCCTTGGCGCGGTCGATGATGCGCAGATGCCCGGTGCCTTCCTCGAAGAAGCCGGCATCGCCCGTCGCCACCCACCCCTCTTCGTCCTTGGTCGAGGCGGTCGATTCAGGGTTCTTGTAATAGGACACGAACACCCCGGGCGAGCGGTAGAAGACCTCGCCATTCTCGGCGATCTTCACCTCGACCCCCGGTGACGGCACGCCGACGGTGTCCGAACGCACCTCGCCGTCGGGCTGCTGGGTGATGAAGACGCTCGCCTCGGTCTGCCCGTAGAGCTGCTTGAGGTTGATCCCCAGCGAGCGGAAGAAATCGAAGATCTCGGGCCCGATCGCCTCGCCCGCCGTATAGGCCACGCGGATGCGGCTCAGCCCCAGCGTGTTCTTCAGCGGCCCGTAGACCAGCAGATTGCCAAGCGCGTATTTCGCCCGGTCGGCGGCACTGACCTCCTTGCCGTCCAGGATCGCCGGGCCGACCTTGCGTGCATGTTCCATGTAGTTCTTGAACAACCGCAGCTTGAGCTTGCTGGCATCCTCCATGCGGATCATCACCTGCGTCAGCATCGTCTCGAAGATGCGCGGCGGGGCGAAGAAATAGGTCGGGCCGATCTCGCGCAGATCGGTCATCATTGTCTTGTCGCTTTCGGGGCAGTTGACGCAGAACCCCGCCCAATAGGCCTGCCCGATGGCGAAGATGAAATCGCCCACCCAGGCCATCGGAAGGTAGGCCAGGATCTCGTCCGACTGCCGCAGCCCGTCGAACTCGGCCGAGGCGCGCGAGGTCTCGATGATGTTGCGATTGCTGAGCACCACGCCCTTGGGCTTGCCGGTCGTCCCCGACGTGTAAAGCATCACGCAGGTATGGTCGTAGGTCAGCTCGGCGGTGCGCTTTTCCAGCTCGGCCTCGAACCGCTGATGGCCGGCGCGGCCCTCGGCCTGCACGTCCATCAGCCAGTTCATGTGCGTGTGGTCGTATTTGCGCATGCCGCGCTTGTCGAGATACATCAGCTCCTCGATGCACTTGACCGTTTCCTGCACCTCCAGGACCTTGTCGACCTGCTCCTGATCGCCGCAGACGACGAAGCGCGCGCCGCAATGTTCGAGCACGTAGGCCATCTCCTCGGCCGCCGCGTCCTGATAAAGCGGCACCGGAATCGCCCCCACCGACTGCGCCGCGACCATCGACCAGTAAAGCGACGGCCGGTTGCGCCCGATGATCGCCACGTAATCGCCGCGCGCCATGCCCAGCGCGAGGAAGCCCATGGCGAGCGCGCGCACCTCCTCGGCGACCTCGCTCCAGGTCCAGCTTTGCCAGATCCCGAATTCCTTCTCGCGATAGGCCGTCGCCTTGCCGTACCGCTCCACGTTGCGCGCCAGAAGCGCGGGTACCGATTGCAGGGCAGCGTCCGTCGCGGTCGTGCTCACCGTCATGTCCTCCCGAATAGGGGCCGGGGCGCCCCTCCGCGCCGCGCCGACCCTTGCCTGGCGCCTTTGGTGGGGGGCAAGTTTTGCCCCATTTTTACCGGAACCTTACGAATTGTTACCGGCGGGCGAGTGCGCGGCCGGCGAAAACTCCGGCCGCGCCGGGGCTGGCGCGCCCCCTGTGGCCCTGTATGATCGCGGCGCGAAGACCGGGTAAAGACAGAGAAACGCACAGCGAAACGCACAGCGAAACGCACTGGGGCCATCGGGGATCCGCGATGCAACAGGCACGCAACCGCCTCAACCTCTCGGCCGGGATCGCCTCGGTCACGGTCGCGCTCACATTGATCGGGCTGAAGCTCTGGGCGCTCCTGGCGACCGGGGCGCTGAGCGTGGCGGCCTCGCTGGCCGATAACGTCCTCGACCTGGCGATGTCGGCGGGGGCGCTCGCCGCGATCGCCTATGCCGCGCGGCCCGCCGATCACGACCACGCCTTCGGGCATTCCTCGGCCGAGGATCTGGCCGCTTTCCTGCAATCGCTGATCGTCCTGGGCTCGGCGGGTCTGATCGGCGTGCTGGCGATCCGCCGCCTGCTCGCGCCCGAGCCGCCCGCCATCGCCGCCGAGGGCACCGGGATCGCGGTGATGCTGGCCTCGCTCCTCTTGACCGCCGCCCTGGTCCTCTGGCTGCGCTTCGTGGCGCGCCGCACCGGCAACCGGGTGGTCGCCGCGGATTCGCTGCACTACCTGTCGGACCTGCTGCCCACCGCGGGCGTACTCGTGGCCCTCTTCGCCTCGGCGCGCTGGGGGGTGGGCCATGTCGATACCGCGGTCGCGCTCCTCGCCGCCGTCTGGCTCGCCTACAGCGGGCTCAGGATCGGCCGCGGCGCCTGGGACGCGCTGATGGACCGCGCCGCCGAACCCGAGGTGCTGGCGCGCATCCATGCCATCGCCGACGACTGGCCGGGGCTTTCGGGCTGGCACGACCTGAAGACCCGCACCGCCGGTTCGCGGCTCTTCATCTCGCTGCATGTCGAGATCGACGGACGGCTGTCGCTGAACGAGGCCCATGCCATCGCCGACGGCCTGGAGCACGCACTCGAATCCGCCTTCCCCGACGCCGAGGTCATTATCCACACCGACCCTGTCGGCCCCGGCTCCGGCCGCCAGGCCAAGGGCTGACCGCCACCGCAACGCGCCAAGAGCTCCGGAGGTACTCCCGCCCCTCGTCAGGCTGTGCGTGCCGCACGAACCTTCCTCGCGTTGGGCCGGGCGCCGCGCCCCTGCGGGCCGCGGCGCGGGGCGCACCCGCCAATGCCGCGCCGTCCAGCGGTTAACGACCCCGAACCGCAACGACCGCGTCTGCCACCCGCTTGCCACCCGCTTGCCACCCGCGTGCCACCCGCGTGCCACACGGCGTCTGCCAGCCGACCCGCGCGCCTCCGCGGCGGGGCTAGGCGCTCAGGCCGCGACCAGCCCGCGCCCCTTCAGCAGCGCCTCGACCCCCGGCATCCGCTCCCGGAAGGCGGTGTAAAGATCGGCCCCCTCGGCCGAATTGCCCGCCGACAGGATGTGCCTTTCCAACCTCGCAGCCAACGCCGGATCGAACGGATCGCCCGCCTCCTCGAAGGCGGCGAAGGCGTCGGCATCCATCACCTCGGACCACATGTAGCTGTAGTAGCCCGCCGAATACCCATCGCTTGCGAAGACATGCGCGAAATGCGGCGTCGCGTGGCGCATCCCGATCGCCCGTGGGATGCCGATCTGCGCCAGCACCTCGGCCTGCCGCTGCATCGGATCAGCCGGCGGCCCGCCCTCGTGGAAATCCAGATCGACCAGCGCCGAGGCCACGTACTCGACCGTCGCAAACCCCTGGTCCCAGGTCGCTGCCGCCTTCAGCTTACCCCGCAGCGCCTCGGGCATGGCCTCCCCGGTTTCCCAGTGGCGCGCATGTTCCTCAATGATTTCTGGTACTTCCAGCCAATGCTCGTAAAGCTGGCTGGGCAGCTCGACGAAGTCCCGCGCCACAGACGTGCCCGAAATGAAGCCATGCGTGACGTCCGACAGGATGTGATGCAACGCATGGCCGAACTCGTGAAACAGCGTCTTCGCATCGTCCCAGGACAGAAGCGCCGGCTCGCCCTTGGCGAAGTTGCAGACATTGACCACGACCGCCCGCCGCTCGCCCCCCAGCTTGCGCTGCCCGCGCAGTGTCGAACACCACGCACCAGACCGCTTGGAGCTGCGCGCAAAGAAATCACCAATGAAAACAGCCATGTGCCGCCCGTCGCGCGTCACCTCCCAGGCCCGCGCATCGCGATGGTGCAGGTCCATCTCCAGCGGCCGGAACTCCAGCCGGAACAGCCGGTGCGCGACATCGAAGGCCGCTGCGATCATCGCCTCGAGCGACAGGTAGGGCTTCAGTTCCGCCTCGTCGAAATCGTGCAGCGCCTTCCGCCGCTTCTCGGCATAATAGCGCCAGTCCCAGGGCTCCAGCGGCCCCGCATACCCGTCCGCGCGTAGCATCTCCACCATCGCCGCCGCATCCGCCTCGGCCTGCGCCTTGGCCGGTGCCCAGACCTGCATGAGCAGATCGCGCACCGCATCTGGTGTCCGCGCCATCTCGGGCTCCAGCTTGTAGGTGGCGAAGTCCGGATAGCCCAGCAGCGCCGCCCGCTCGGCGCGCAGCGTCAACGTCTCGGCCGCAATCGCCCGATTGTCGGTCGCCCCTCCGTTCGCGCCCCGTGCCGCCCAGGCCTCGTACGCCTTTTGCCGCAAATCGCGGCGGGGCGAATACTGCAGGAAGGGCACAATCAGCGAACGATTGAGCGTTACCGCATACCCCTCCCGCCCGCGCTCCTCGGCCGCCGCGCGCGCCGCGTCGACGACGAAGTCCGGCAAGCCCGCCACGTCGTCGAGCGCCATCGCCCAGTCACGCTCATCCGCAAGCAGGTTCTGCGCGAACTGCGTCCCCAGGCTCGCAAGCCGGCTCTTGATCGCCGCCATCCGGACCTTCCCCGCCTCGTCGAGCCCCGCGCCCGCGCGCAGGAACATTCTGCGGTAGAGCATCAGCACGCGCGCCTGCTCTTCCGTCAGACCCAGCGCCTCCCGCCGCGTCCACAGTTCCTCGATCCGCGCAAAAAGCGCCGCATTCGACGTGATTTCAGAGGCATAAGCCGACAGCTTCGGCGCCAGATCGCGCGCCAGCGCCTCGCGATCCGGGTTCGCGTCAGTGCCGTTGAGGTTGAAGAAGACAGCCGCCACGCGGTCAAGCGCCTCGCCGGCCATTTCCAGCGCCTCGATCGTGTTGGCGAAGCTCGGCGGTTCGGGGTTCTCGGCAATGGCGGCCACCGCCGCGCGCCCCTCGGACAAAGCCGCGTCGAAAGCCGGCGCGAAATGCGCATCCTCGATCGCGGCGAAGGGCGGCAGGGCGAGGGGGCCGTTCCAGTCGGCCAGAAGCGGGTTGGTCATGGCGCAGGGATCCGATGCGTGTTGGTCGTTCGGTGGTAAGATTGGCCCGCCCGCCGCGGATGTCCAGCCC
>SLKW01000355.1 GCA_007134405.1 Paracoccaceae bacterium | reverse complement strand
CCGGCCAGGTTGAAGGTCTTGGTCGTGGCCGTCATCATCACCAGCCGGTCCCGGATCTCGGGCGCGGCATTGGCCATCACGGTGTGCCTGTGGCCCGGCATGACCAGGTCGTGGTGGATCTCGTCCGAGACCAGGACGAGGTCGTGCCGCCGCGCGAAATCCGCGACTGCGCGCAACTCCTCCGGGGTCCAGACCTGCCCGCCGGGATTGTGCGGCGAGCACAGCACGACCATTTTCTCCCGCCCGGTCATCATCGCGTCATAGGCGTCGAAGTCCATCGCCATCCGCCCGTCACGCGCCACCAGCGGGCATTCCACCGCCTCGCGGCCCGCCGCCCGGATCAACCGGAAAAACGCGTGATAGACCGGCGTGAACAGCACGATCCCGTCACCAGGTTGCGTAAATGCCTGAATACAAAGGCCGGTTCCATTGACAAGCCCATGCGTGGTGAAGATCCATTCGGGCGCGACCTCCCAGTCGTGGCGCGTGCGCATCCACCAGCGGATCGCGTCCAGATAGGCCCGGTCGTCGCCGTAATAGCCGAAGATACCGGCCTCGATCATCGCCTCCAACGCGCGGCGCACCGGTTCTGGGGGGCGGAAATCCATGTCGGCGACCCACATCGGGATCCCGTCCTCGGGGCTCACGCCATAGCGCTCGGCCATCATGTCCCATTTCATCGAATGGGTGTTCCGCCGCTCGATCGCCTCGTCGAAATTCGCGTTGAAATCCATGCCTGTCCCCTGCAACTTCGGCGGCAGATTTGCCGCTGGCGGCGGCGGGCGCAACCCCTGAACGCAGCCCGTTGCACCGGCGGCGGCCATCGCCTAAATGCCAGACATGACACTGCGCCCGATCCTCATTCATCCCGACCCGCGGCTGAAGACCGTCGCCAAGCCGGTCGACCGCGTCACGCCCGAAATCGGCCGCCTGGCCGAGGACATGCTGGCGACGATGTACGACGCGCCGGGCATCGGCCTTGCCGCCCCTCAGATCGGCGTCCTGTCGCGGATCTTCGTGATGGATTGCGTCAAGGAAGAGGACGCGCCCGCACGGCCGATGGTCCTGATCAACCCCGAGGTCACCTGGGCCTCGGACGAAACCGCGACCTATGAGGAAGGCTGCCTCTCGATCCCCGAGCAATACGCCGAGGTCTCTCGCCCCGCATCGGTGCGGATGCGCTGGACCGATCTCGACGGCGCGACGCGCGAGGAGGAGTTCGGCGGCCTCTGGGCGACCTGCGCGCAGCACGAGCTCGACCATCTGAACGGCCGGCTGTTCATCGACTACCTGGGCCCCATCAAGCGGCAGTTGATCACCCGCAAGATGCAGAAGCTGAAACGCGAAAAGGCGCGGGCCTGAGCGGTGGCGGTGCTGCCCATCCTGCGCGTGCCCGACCCCTGCCTGCGCCGCGTTGCCCTGCCCGTCGGTGCGGTGACGGACGAGCTGCGCCAGCTTGCTGCCGACATGCTGGAGACGATGTATGCCGCGCCGGGCCGTGGCCTGGCCGGGCCGCAGATCGGTGTCCTGCGCCGGATCTTCGTCATCGACACGACCTGGAAAGAGGGCGCGCGCAGTCCCCGCGTCTTGATCGATCCCGAGTTGATCGCGGCGTCCGAGGCGACCCACACCGGGATAGAAGGCTGCCTGTCGATTCCCGGCCTGCCCGTCGTGGTCACGCGGCCCGCCGAAATCACCTTGCGCTGGACCGATCTCGATGGCGCGACGCGTACCGAGCATCTGACAGGGGTCGAAGCGGTCTGCGCCCAGCACGAGCTTGACCATCTGAACGGCCGGCTGATCATCGACCTGATGGACGAGGAAGCCCGCGCCGCCGCTTCGCCCGAGCTGCAAGCGATGGCGCGCCCATGAGGGTCGTCTTCATGGGCACGCCGGATTTCGCCGTCCCCGCGCTGGAGGCGGTGGCAGGCGCGCACGACATCGCAGCTGTCTATTGCCAGCCGCCGCGCCCGGCCGGCCGCGGCAAGAAGCTGCGCCCCTCGCCCGTCCAGGCGCGGGCCGAGGCCCTGGGCCTTCCGGTGCGCCACCCCGAAAGCCTGAAGCGTCCCGAGGCGCAGGAGGCTTTCGCCGCGCTTGCGCCCGATGTCGCGGTCGTTGTCGCCTACGGATTGATCCTTCCGCGACCCATCCTCGAGGCGCCGGCGCACGGCTGTCTCAATATCCATGCCTCGCTCCTGCCGCGCTGGCGCGGCGCCGCGCCGATCCATCGCGCCATCATGGCGGGCGACGCCGAAACGGGGATCTCGATCATGCAGATGGACACCGGCCTCGATACCGGCCCCGTCCTTCTGCAGGACGCGCTGCCGATCCGCAACGACGAGACCACCGGTACGCTGCATGACCGGCTCGCTTCGCTCGGTGCCCGGCTGATCGTGGAGGCGCTCGATCGCCTTTCCGCTCTGCCGCCGCGCCCGCAGCCCGACGACGGCGTCACCTATGCCGCCAAGATCGACAAGGCCGAGGCGCGCATCGACTGGTCGCAGCCGGCCGCCGCTGTCGCCCGGCACATTCGCGGGCTTTCGCCCTTTCCCGGCGCCTCGGTCGAAACGCCTTCCGGTCGGCTGAAACTCCTCAACGCCCGCGCGGTGGCCGGGCAGGGCGCCCCGGGCGAGGTGCTGTCGGCAGAGCCGGCTTCGGGCCTCACCGTCGCCTGCGGCGCGGATGCCGTCGCCATCACCGAGGCGCAGCGTGAGGGCAAGCGCCCGATGCCGGTCGCGGAGCTCCTGCGCGGCCTGGATCTGCCGCCCGGTACGCGCTTCGGCTGACCTGGCCCATCAAGCGCTCTTGGCCCCGCGCGGTTTCCGAAGTCCGGGAAAGCCTTTCCAGAAGATGGATATTTTTCGCGTTCGCAAGCAATAACAGGCACTTGGCGTTCTTGCGCAATTTGCGCAGCCGCCGGTGTCAAGCGCCGGGCGCGTCCAGAAAGACACGCACCGCTTCGGCGAATTCCTTCGGTTTCTCCGCATGCAGCCAGTGCCCCGCGCCAGGGATGCGCGCGAACCGGGCGCGCGGAAACAGCGCCGGCCCCGCGAAGGACTCCAGTGCAGAGGTATCGGGCCAGCCGACGATCCGCTCCATCTCGGCCTCCAGCACGCCGAGGTTGAGCTTCCATCGCGGCGAAT
>SLKW01000365.1 GCA_007134405.1 Paracoccaceae bacterium | reverse complement strand
TCCTCGGTGGCGCGGATCTCGGCCAGCGTGGCGCCGCCGCCCGAGCCCGCGACCGAGACGCCCCAGCGCGCGCCGGTCCAGGACTGCAGCCGGCCGGCGAGGCGGGCGGCCAGGTCGGCGGGCGCTTCGGGCGTGGGTTCGAATTCGATGCGGCCGGGGGCGTAGCGGACGAGGCGGAGATGGGACTCGACCTCCATCAGGAGGCGCATGTCGCGCTGGGTGCGGATGAGGGTCACGACGCTGTCGAAGGTCGCGTAATAGGCGAGCGGACCGGGATCTTCGGCGCGCAGCGCCTGCGGGCCGCCGGAGGCGGACGGGGAAATGCCGGGGGAGGGGACGGCGCGGGGGGGTGCTACGGCAGAGGTGGTGCCGGCGGCGGGGCGCGGCGCGCCGCCGCCGTTGGGGCTGCCGCCGGTGGGCGCTGGCGGGTTGTCCTGCAGGCGGCGAAGCAGGTCCTCGGGTGTGGGCAGGTCGGCCACATGCGTCAGGCGGATCACCGCCATCTCGGCGGCCATCATGGCGTTCGGGGCGAGCGCGACCTCCTCCAGCGCCTTGAGGAGCATCTGCCAGAATCGGGCGAGCACGCGCATCGAAAGCTGCTCGGCCAGCGCGAGGCCGCGGGTGCGTTCGTCGGGCGGTACGGTGGGATCCTCGGCCGCCGAGGGCGTGATCTTGATGACGCTGAGCCAGTGGGCGATCTCGGCGAGGTCGCGCAGGATGGCCGCCGGGTCGGCACCGTCGGCGTATTGGGCGGAAAGCTCGTTCAGCGCGCCCGCCGCGTCGCCCTTCAGGATCGCCTCCATCAGGTCCATGACCCGGCCGCGGTCGGCCAGGCCGAGCATGGCGCGCACCTGATCGGCGCCGGTTTCGCCCGCGCCGTGGCTGATCGCCTGGTCGAGCAGGCTCATCGCGTCGCGGACCGAGCCCTCGGCGGCCCGCGTGATGAGGGCAAGCGCGTCGCGGTCGATATTGGCGCCTTCCTTG
Organism: Paracoccaceae bacterium; assembly: GCA_007134405.1. Taxonomy (GTDB): domain Bacteria; phylum Pseudomonadota; class Alphaproteobacteria; order Rhodobacterales; family Rhodobacteraceae; genus Pararhodobacter. The sequence continues at coordinate 2,161 of SLKW01000365.1, read as the reverse complement.
CCGGCGATGCGGGCGAGGTGGTCGATCATCACCTCGGGCTCGACTCGGCGCAGGTCGAACCGCTGGCAACGCGACAGGACGGTCACCGGGACCTTGCGGATCTCGGTCGTGGCGAAGATGAACTTCACATGCGGGGGCGGTTCTTCCAGCGTCTTCAGGAGCGCGTTGAAGGCGCTGTTCGACAGCATGTGGACTTCGTCGATGATGTAGATCTTGTAGCGGGCGCTGGCAGCGCGGTAGGCGACGCTGTCGATGATCTCGCGGATGTCGCCGACGCCGGTGCGCGAGGCTGCGTCCATTTCCAGCACGTCGACATGCCGGCCTTCGGCGATGGCGCGGCAATTTTCGCATTGCCCGCAGGGGTCGGTGGTGGGGCCGCCGGCGCCGTCGGGGCCGGTGCAGTTGAGGCCCTTGGCGATGATCCGCGCCGTGGTGGTCTTGCCGGTGCCGCGGATGCCGGTCATCAGGAAGGCATGGTGGATGCGGTCGGCGGTAAACGCGTTCCTGAGCGTGCGCACCATCGCCTCCTGCCCGATCAGATCGGCGAAGGTCTCGGGCCGGTATTTTCGGGCAAGGACCCGGTAGGCGGGAGATTCGGTCATGGATGCTTCATCGGCTCTCGGGCGCAGGGTAGTCGTCGGGCCGTGGCGGGACAAGGGCACCTGGACCCGGCGGCGGGCAAAGAAGAAGGGCGCGGTGCAGGAACGCCGCGCCCTTTTCGGGCTCGGGCCTCGGCAGCGTCGCGCCGCCGACGCCGGAAGCGGTGAGGTCGCCGGCCTCAGTCGGTCGAGCCGCCATCCGTCGAGGGCTCCGCCGTGCGCGCCTCTTCCGAAGGCTCGTCAGAGGAAACCTGCCTCGCAGACCGCTTTGCGCCGCGCGTTCTGACCGCGCCCGCGGAAGCGGGCGTTGCGAGGAATTCGGCGAGGTTGAACTTTGGCTTCATCGAAAACATTGTCATAAAGTAAGGCCTTTTCATTGCGCGGAGGGAGGCACCGCTATGTACTATATGATGCGCGGGGGCGGAATTGTAAGCCGCGCGCCCGCCGATCGTTCCGGGGCTGAGGGTTCGCGCGCGGGATTGTCCGCCGCGCCTCAGCCCTCGACCCGCAGCACGATCTTGCCGATGTGTTCGGAACTTTCCATGCGGGCATGGGCGGCGGCGGCGTCCTTGAGGGCGAATTCCTGGTCCATGACCGGCGCGATGCGCCCCGAGGCCAGAAGCGGCCAGACCTCGGATTCCAGCGCGGCGGCGATGCGGGCTTTCGCGGCGTGGGATTGCGGGCGCAGGGTGGAGCCGGTGATGGTAAGCCGGCGGGTCATGACCTGGGCGAAGTTCAGCTCCACCTTCGGGCCATGCAGGAAGGCGATCTGCACGAGCCTCCCGTCATCGGCCAGCGCCTTGATGTTGCGCGGGATGTAATCGCCGCCGACCATGTCGAGGATCAGGTTGGCGCCGCCTTCGGCCGTAAGGACCTTGACGAAATCCTCCTCGCGGTAGTTGATCGCGCGCTCGGCGCCGAGTGTCTCGCAGGCGGCGCATTTCACGGCCGAGCCGGCGGTGGCGAAGACCCGCGCGCCGCGCACGGCGGCCAGCTGGATCGCCGTCGTGCCGATGCCCGATGAGCCGCCATGGACGAGGAAGCGCTCGCCCGCCTGTAGCCGGCCGCGTTCGAAGACATTGGTCCAGACGGTGAAGAAGGTCTCGGGCAGGCAGGCGGCCTCGCGCAGGGCCATGCCGGCGGGGACGGGCAGCGCGTGCTCGGCGGGCGTGGCGACATATTCGGCATAGCCGCCGCCGGGCAGGAGCGCGCAGACCGCGTCTCCCTCTTTCCAGCGGGTTACGCCGGGGCCGATGGCGGCGACATGGCCGGACGCCTCGAGCCCCGGCAGGTCCGATGCGCCGGGGGGCGGGGCATAGGCGCCGGCGCGCTGCAGCGCATCGGGGCGGTTCACGCCGGCCCAGGCGACACGGATGACGATCTCGCCCGCCCCGGGTACCGGCACCGGGCGGTCGGTCGGCGTCAGGACCTCGGGCCCGCCCGGCCGGGCGATCTCGACGGCGCGCATCAGGTGGGATTGCGGTGCCTGCGGCATGGTGGCCTCCGTTCGGGTGCGGGGGTTTCCGAAGGGGGCGCGCGCGCCCCCTTCGGCGCGGGGGGTG
>SLKW01000118.1 GCA_007134405.1 Paracoccaceae bacterium | reverse complement strand
GCGCAGCGCGCGCGCACCAGCGCCGCGCGGGGCGTGCCGGCGGCGTCGTCGAGCAACTCCGCCGCGGCGCCCAGCCGGCCCTGGCGGCGGCGCAACTCGGCCAGATCGGCCAACGCCTCGGCGCGGTAGGACGGCCAGCTGGCATCGAAGCAGCGCACCGCCTCGGCCAGCGCGTCCTCGGCGCGCGCCCAGTCGCCGCATTGGGTGAGGACGGCGCCGTAATGCGCCCGGCAGATGCCCTGACTGCCGGTATGGCGCATCCGGTCGGCCTGATCGCGCATGGTCGCGCACCATTCGGCGGCCCGCGCGAAGTCGCGCACGCGTTCGCAGGCGAAGATCAGGTTGCAGAAGACGACGAGCGCCCAGAGCGGCTCGTCAAGCTCGCCCGCCGTGGCTGCGGCTGCGGCCTCGTCGAGCCGCGCCATGCCGTCCTCGACGCGACCGGTATCGACCAGCGCCAGCCCCTCGAAGCCGATGCCGAGAAGCTCGAGGTCGCGGTCATCGCAGGCGCGGGCGACCTCGATGGCGTGACGCGCGCCGGCGGCGACGTCCCGGGGGTCGCGCTCGCTCGCCGTCGTGCCCCAGCATTCGAGGACCGGCAGCCAGCCGTGTTCGGGCGCCAGCGGCTGGTCGGCCAGAAGCCGGCGGGCGCGCGCCAACCAGCCATTGGCCAGCGCCGCCTCGCCGCGGAAATCATCGTGATCTTTGGCGAGCCACATCGCCATCCGCGCCGCCGCCACCGGCGCGCCGGCCGCGCGATAGAGCCGGTAGGCCGCCTGACGCGCTTCGATGGTCGCGTCGCCGTCGTCGAGCGCCAGCGTGGCCCAGCTCAGCCCCTCCTGCGCTTCGGCCGAACCGTGATCGGCCACGGCCGCGGCGAAAATCGCCCGCGCTTCCTCGGCCCGCCCGTGCTTCAGCGCGGCATATCCGCGCCGAGCGCATCGCTTTCGGTGCGCGTCATCGTGGTGCCCCGGTTGCTTCCGCTGCCTCCAAGCTAACACCGCGATGCCGGTTCGGACAGGGCGCGGACAGGGCGTCGGGGTCGTGGGCGGCGCCTGCGACAGGCGGAACCCGGATCGGCTTGCGCGAGATCATCGCCGGGCGGGTTGATGTGTGGGTGATGATCTGCGAGACTTCTGGCGTCGTGATCGCCTTCGGGCCCGGCACCGACCAGGCGCCTGGAAGCGTTCGCGAGGCCGATGCGCTGGCCAGGGGCGCCGACTGGGACGGTTGACGTGTCCACCAGCGCGTGCCTCCCGTGAGTGGCATCGGCTGAAGGGATCGCATCGTCCGCCACTCCGGGGTGACCGGCGTCCGCAACCGAGACCGCCGAACACGCTCTGACCAACATGACCTCGCGGGCACGATCTCTGGATGATCGGCCATGTCGCCCGATCCGCAAGGGAAAGGTCAGCCCGCGTCGCCCCGGAGCCGCAAGCAAGGAGACGATCCATGCAAGACCAGGCAATCCTGAGCCGCCGAAGTATTCTGCGCCGCGGCGCTCTCACGGCGTCGCTGCCCCTCGCCGCGCCCTTTCTCGCCACCGGGTTCGCCGCGCGTCCGGCGCGGGCGGCGATCGACACGCCGGCGCTTTCCCAGCCCGGCTGGTACCGTTTCGCGATCGGCGATATCGAGGCCACGGTCATGTCGGACGGGCCGATCAATATCGGCGCATCCCAAGAGCATTTCCCGCAGGCCGACCCCGAGGCGATCGAGCAGGTGATGGAGGATGCATTCCTGCCAGCAGCCCCGGTCATCATCGAGCAGAACGCGCTGATCCTGCGGACCGGCGACCGGCAGGTCCTCATCGATACCGGAACCGGCGAGCTTGACATCTTCGGCGACGAAACGGGGCGGCTGATGGACAATCTGGCTGCCGCCGGCTTCGACCCCGCCGCCTTCACCGATATCGCACTGACCCATGCCCATCCCGACCACTGCTTCGGCCTCATGGCCCCGGACGGCACGCCGCATTTTCCGGAGGCCACGGTGCACATCGCCGAGGCCGAGTTCGATTTCTGGACCGACGAGGCCTTGCTCGGCGCCGGGGGCATGATGGCCGCCATGGCCGAAGGCGCGCGGCAGAACCTGCTGCCGCTGCGCGAGCGTATCTCGTTCGTCGAGGACGGGCAGGAGGTGGCGCCGGGCATCCAGGCGCTGGCCACGCCCGGCCATACCGTGGGCCATACCTGCTTCGTCATCACCTCAGGCGAGGAAAGTTGCCTGAACATCGGCGATGTTGCGCATCACCATGCGGTGTCGTTCCGCAAGCCGGAATGGGCGTTCTCCTTCGACATCGACCCCGAGGAAGGCGCGCGCAGCCGGATGCGCATCCTCGACATGCTGGCGAGCGACGGCATGCAGGTGATCGGCTATCACTACCCCTTCCCCGGGATCGGCCATGTCCGCCGCGCCGACGAGGGCTTCCGCTACGTCCCCAAACCCCTCCGTCACGGCTGAGGAAGGCGAGCCAGTCGCTGCCGCGCCGCGGCTTCGACAACGAGTGATAGCATCAGCCAGCGCCCGATGCTGCGGGCAAGCTCCATGTCGCCGTGCAGCACGATCTCCTCGGCGGCGATGGCGGCGTGCAGGTCGCGCCGGCCGATCCAAACGCGGCCCATGGCCCGAACGGTGGATTCGACGAAGAGATCGACCTCGAAGCCGGGATCGGACTGGCAGAGGTCGACGGCTTCGTCCTCGACCAGCAGCCACCAGCGCCGCATCTCGGCCGGCGCGTCGGCATAGTCGAATTGCAGAAGCGTCCGGCCCGGCGGCAGCACGGTGGTGTCGATCCGCCGCCGCATGTCCCACATCAGCACGCCCGCGTCCCAGTCCGGCCCATCCGCCGCGCTTTCCACCCAGCGCTGGCCCCAGACCCCCATGGCGATGATCACCGGCGCCAGTTCCTCGCCCGCCTCGGTCAGCCGGTAGGCGGGCGTGTCGTCGTGGCGGATGACGCCCGCGGCCTCCAGTTCCTTCAGCCGCTGCGACAGGAGCGCGTGCGACATCAAGGGCACGCCGCGGTGGATCTCGTTGAACCCGGCCGAGCCGCTGATCAGCTCGCGCATTACGAGAGGCGTCCAGCGCCGCGCGAGCAGTTCGGACGCTTTCGCCACCGGGCAGAACTGCCCGTATTGCACCTGTGAGGTCAT
>SLKW01000159.1 GCA_007134405.1 Paracoccaceae bacterium | reverse complement strand
TGGGCGGGCAAGGTTCATTTCTGGGCCATGTTCATCGGGTCGAACCTGACATTCTTCCCGCAGCACTTCCTCGGGCGTCAGGGAATGCCACGCCGGTACATCGACTATCCAGAGGCGTTCGCCTACTGGAACTGGATCAGCTCCATCGGTGCCTTCATCGCCTTTGCGTCCTTCGTCTTCTTCATCGGAGTGATCGCGTACACGCTGCTCTATGGTCGCCGCGTCACGGCGAACAACTACTGGAACGAGCATGCCGATACGCTCGAATGGACCCTGCCTTCGCCGCCACCCGAGCATACGTTCGAGACGCTGCCGAAGCGCGAGGAATGGGACAAACAGCCCGCGCACCACTGAGCGACGGCTCGAGTGCAAAGGCCCCGGCAGCGCCGGGGCCTTTTGCGTTCCATCCATGTCGCTCCAGCGCTTTTCTTTCGCTTCGACACCGCTATCCTTTGCTCATGCCGTACGCCCTGACGAATTCGGCCCGGTCCCAATGGCAGTTGCGGCTCTGGCCGCACAACGCGCTTCAGGCGCGAGGGTTCGCAATCGTCATCGCGGCCAGCGCAACGGTTCTAGCTTTGCCCCTGATCGCCGTGCTGGGAAAGATGGTGCTCTGGGGTCTTCTGCCGTTCGTGTTGCTGGCTCTCGGCGGGCTATGGATCGCGATCCAGCGCAACTGGCGCGACCGTGCCATCGTCGAGGAAATGGATCTGTCGCGCGACGCGGTGCACCTGCGCCGGATGGAGCCGCGCGGAGAGGTATTGGAATGGCAGGCGCATCCGGGCTGGGTCCGGTTGCATCTCGCGCCAGACGGCGGACCAGTGGAGCATTACCTCACGCTGACCGGAGGAAGCCGGGCAGTCGAGCTTGGAGCGTTCCTCACGCCCGAGGAACGGATCGCATTGCACGATGATCTTGCGCGGATTCTGTTGCGCTTGCGCGAGCCGGGATGAGTCCGGCCGCCGTGCGTCGCAGATCGGAGCCGGATCGGCGTCAGCTCAATCGCTGGCGGACCATCGGGCCGACCTTGCCGAAATCCATCTGCCCGGCATAACGCTCCTTCAGGTGCGCCATGATGCGCCCCATGTCGCGCACCGAATTGGCCCCGGTCGCCGCGATCTCGGCCTCGATTGCGGCGTGGATCTCGGCCTCGGTCATTTGCCGCGGCAGGAAATCCTCGAGGATCGAGATCTCTTCGCGTTCGCGCTCGGCCAGTTCCATCCGCCCGCCTTCCTCGAAGGCGCGGGCGCTTTCCTGTCGTTGCTTCACCATTCGGCCGATGATCGCGACGATATCGGCATCCGAGATTTCCTGGGCTTCATCGTCGCCGCGCCGCGAGATCTCTCGGTCCTTGATCGTCGCGTTGATCAGTCGCAGGGTCGACAGCCGCAACGTGTCTCGCAGGCGGGTGGCCTGCTTCAGTTCGCTCGCAATGCGTGCGCGTAGTGACATCTTTATCCTTTCAGCTTGTGCGGAGTGCAGCCGGCAAGCTTGGTTTGTTCGCGGCGCCTTATGGGGCGGAAGGGTGCGTGGATCAAGGGATGCGGCGCAAGTCGAATCGCGCGGGCACGGGCGCCGCAAGCATCAGCCGCTGTGGCCGATGCGCAGGACCTGATTGCGGCCGCCACGCACGTAGCGCAGTTCGCCATCGCCGATAGCCGAAACGCGGCCGCCGTCGAGCGTATCGCCGACCTGCACGCGCACCACTTGTCCGTTCGGCATCCGGACAAGCGCCCGCCGGTTCGACTGCGAGCCGAAGATTCCAATCAGGTTCACGCGGCGAAGGTTGATCGCGCGCCGCTCGGTTGCGGTTTCGGCGACCGAGGCCGAACTCGGGATCTGCGGTTGCGCCCGGGTGGTTTGTGTCTGCGGTTGCGCTGCGGGTGCTTGCGTCTGGGATTGTGTCGTTGCGGTTTGGGTTTGCGCCGGCTGGCTCGGGGCGGCTTGGGCAGTCTGGCTCGGTTCGGCCTGCCGGCGGGCCGCCGCGGCGAGCGCGCGCTGCACCGTGGTGATGAAGTCGTCCGGCCGGGGATTAGGCTGCACGGAGCGCGCGACAGCCTGGGGCGTGGCGGAGGACAGATCGACTTCGGGCGCCTCCTCGGACGCTGGCTCGGCATCGGCACCTTGTTCCAGGATGCTCTCGGGCCGAGGGCTGGGGCGAAGCGTGGCCAAGGCAATTGCGCCGGGTGCGGGGCCGGCATCCATGGCAGGTGTTTCGGTTGCTGCTGCGGTCGCAAGCTCGATCTCCGGCCCCATGTCGGCGTCGGTGGCAACCGGAGCGTTCGCGGTTGCCGCGACCGTTACCGTCTGCGGCCGGCCCAGCGGGCGGAATCCGGCAAGCGCTGGGTCCGTTGTGATGGTCAACGCCGCTTCCACGCTTGCATCGATCAGCGCGGCTGTGTCCTCGGCTGACGCATCGATCACCTCTGCCGCCGAGGCGTCTTCGTCGATGGCATCCTCGGTCGCGGCCTCTGCTTCGGGCTCTGCTTGCGGCGCAGGTGGCGTGATATCGGGCCGCACCGGCGGCACCTCGCTCGGCGATCGGGCGAAGACGGTCACGCCGCCTGGAGTCATCGCGCCCTCGGGCGTAGCGATGATCAGGCCATCGTCGCCCAGTTCCATCTCGGTGCCGAAGGGCGGCGGGGGGGGAAGGCTGATCAGCGCGGGCAGATCGACGTCAGGCAGTTGCAGCGGACCGGGCAGCGCCAGCCGTTCAAGGGGGGTCGATTCCTCTGCCAGCGCGCCTGAGGCAGGATCTTCGGCCAGCGCGCCGGTTCCGCCGATCTCGGGCTCCGCGAACTGCTCGGCGGGCGCTTCCTGGCGCAACGCTTCCTCGACCATCGCATCGAGGCGCGCGTCGGCATCGAGCGACGGCGAGGCGTCGTCGGCCGCCGCAAGCGTGTCTCTATCGCCACTGGCGGGGAGCGCCGGATCCGTTGCGGCGGTGTCGTCCGACGCCGGAGGCGCGACGACAGGATCGGCTGGGGCGATTGCCGTCTCCTCAGGCGTTTCGGTCGCCACCGGCGCGGCAACATCCGTTTCCGGCCCGCCGGAGAAAAAGGCAATGCCGAGGCCGAGGGCGATCAGCAGCACGAAGACCGCGCCGGTCAGAACCAAGCCCCTGCGAGCCCCATCGCCGCCGCCGACCGTGC
>SLKW01000430.1 GCA_007134405.1 Paracoccaceae bacterium | reverse complement strand
CAAAGGGTTACTCTGATGTCGGATTGGAATATTGACTGGCTGACCGACTGGAGAGACGTGTGGTCTCCAGCATTCCTGGAAAAGTGGAAGGCTGCCTATGCAGAGGACACCCATCCGCTAGCCTCACAATTCAACCATCCGTCCGTCGTGAAGCCCTGGTGTCTGACGCGTCCAAATTATGAGGGTCTTGAACCGCGTTTTTTGGTCGCAACGCACCCGCAGGGGTATTGGGCCATGATGCCGTTCGTCGCAACGCGCCCAAGATGGCAGAACGGATTCCTTACCGAAATTGAGCCTGCCGGCGGGATACACTTCGATTATCACGATCCGATCATCGCACCGGTTGTCACGAATGTTACCGTGGAGGAGTCGTTCTGGAAGGCTGTCATGAGTTCGACGGTCGTTCAGCCCGGAAAGGGAGCGGATTCGGTCGCATGGCCGCGGTCCCGACGCGCGAAACAATTCACGGAATGGGCGCTGGCGCCGGGTAAAGCGCCTTTCCTGGATCTCCGGAAATACTCCGGCTACGATGAATACTTGTCTACGCGAAAGAAGAAACTACGCGATGATCTGAGGACACGGTTAAAGCGCATGAATGCGCTAGGTCCTTCTCGCCACGTGTCCATCGATTCGGTTGACGAGGAAACGGCAATTGAATGGGCTCGATCTCTGCACAAGTTCCAAGCCCAGCGATATGGCGGCGGCCCTCGTTGGACCTATCTTGAGCGCCTTGTCAGGGAATATTTTCGCTCGGCTGGCCCGCTCCGCATGTCCGCGCTTTATATCGGGGATCGTGACGTTAGCTGGCATATCGGATTTCAGATGAACGCCAGGCATTGCCCGTATGTCATGAGCTTTGATACAGAATTCTCCGACGCCGCTCCGGGGAAAATTCATATGAATCTCGCCATCAAGGAAGCTTTCGAGAACCACCAAGATGTGTTTGATTTCGGTATGGGATCGGAGAGTTACAAGTTTGCGTGGACTGACGGCGAACAATATGAAGCTGTCGGTTTTTCATCCGAATCTCACTCGCAGGTTGCCACGGCCAAAAGGTACATGAGGGACACGACCAAAGGGGTTAGAGTTCTATCCCGACAGGTGGCCAAGATCGGGAAGCGTACTTCTCGTGGTCTGGCCTGATAGAGAGCGGTTGGGAGTAAGCGCCGCTACAGCGCACCCTATGTGGCGAGACTTGACAGCTGATCTGCCTAAAGATCACGAGGCGAAGGGCAGAGCCAAATTCATTGCGCGGGTGAGGTCGTATCCAGAAGCTCAGCGAAATAGTCGATGGTCTGCGCGAGGCCGTCATCGAGCGCGGTCGTGGGTGTCCAATCAAGCAGTTCCTGCGCGCGCGTAATGTCGGGACGGCGACGGCGCGGGTCGTCCTCGGCGGGGGGCAAATGCTCGATTCTCGCGTTCTTGCCAATGCGTGCGATGACCTTCTCGGCAAGTTCTGCAATAGTGAACTCCACCGGGTTTCCCAAATTGACCGGGCCGGTAACGTCGTCAGGGGTGGCCATCATTCGGATCATTCCCTCGATGAGATCGTCCACGTAGCAGAAGCTGCGGCTCTGACTGCCATCGCCATGAATCGTGATGGGTTGTCCGCGCAAAGCCTGACAGATGAAGTTCGACACAACGCGCCCGTCGTCGGGATGCATGCGCGGGCCGTAAGTGTTGAAGATACGGATCACCTTGACCGGCAGGCCGTGCTGGCGGCGATAGTCGAAGCACAGCGTCTCGGCGCAGCGCTTGCCCTCGTCGTAGCATGAGCGTGGCCCGATCGGGTTGACGTTGCCCCAGTAGCCTTCGGTCTGCGGGTGGATCTCCGGATCGCCATAGACCTCCGAGGTCGAGGCCTGCAGGAGGCGCGCCCCAGTGCGTTTGGCCAGTCCCAGCATGTTGATTGCGCCATGCACCGAGGTCTTGGTCGTCTGCACCGGGTCGCGCTGATAGTGGATGGGCGAGGCCGGGCAGGCGAGATTGTAGATCTCGTCGACCTCGACGTAGAGCGGAAAGGTCACGTCGTGGCGCATCAGTTCGAAATTGGGATGATCAAGCAGATGCGCGACATTGGAGCGCCGCCCCGTATAGTAATTGTCTAGGCACAGCACCTCATTGCCCGCCGCGACCAGGCGTTCGCACAGATGACTGCCAAGAAACCCGGCTCCGCCGGTGACAAGAACGCGTTTGGAGACAATATCGCCAGAGTACATGAGCATTTCCCTATTCGCGCGTGGCGGCGGCGCGACGATGTTCAGCGCGGTGCCAGGTCCAGGCTGTGTCAATGATGGTTTCGAGCTGCGAATGACCAAGCAGGTCGGAGCCCAGGATCTCCAGCGCTGCAGAGGGATCGGCGACAAGCTCGGGTGGGTCACCCGGACGCCGCGGTCCGATCTCGTGCGGCACCTCCTGGCCGGCGATGCGAGCGCAGGCATCGAGCACCTCACGCACGGAATGGCCGCGCCCGGTGCCCAGGTTGAGTTTGCGCGAGGGCCCATCCGCGAGCAGCAGATCGAGCGCGCGCACATGCGCCGCTGCTAGGTCGGTCACATGGATATAGTCGCGCACCGGTGTGCCGTCGCGTGTTGGATAGTCGGCGCCCAGTACCTTCAGCGGCGGCGCCCGGCCCATCAGCGCTTCCATCGCCAGCGGCACGAGATGGGTTTCAATGTCGCGCGCCTCACCAATTTCGCCATCGGGGTCGGCACCAGCGGCATTGAAGTAGCGCAGCGCCACGTGGCGGAGCCCGTGCGCCATGTCGTAGTCGTCGAGAATACGCTCGACCATGAGCTTGGAGGCGCCGTAAGGATTGATCGGGCGCGGGGACACATCCTCCCGGATCGGCATGGTGTCGGGCGTGCCGTAGATCGCGCAGGTCGAAGAGAACACGAAGGCAGGCACATCATGGATGCGGCAGGCATCGAGCAAGGTCACCGCCCCGGTGACATTGGTACGGTAGTAGAGCCCCGGCTGCGTCATCGACTCGCCGACGAGCGCGAGCGCTGCGAAATGCAACACTCCCACAGGCCGGTAAGCACGCATCACCTCGTGCAGCCGCGCCGTGTCGAGGATGTCGCCACGTTCCAGCGGCCCCCAACGCACCGCCCAGCGGTTGCCGATGGAGAGATTGTCATAGGTGACGGGCGT
>SLKW01000495.1 GCA_007134405.1 Paracoccaceae bacterium | reverse complement strand
TGCGCGGTCGGCGTCCTATCCTCACCGAACCATTGCGGGAGGAGCGGATGCGCACGCAGGTCGTCATCATCGGCGGTGGCCCCTCGGGGTTGATCCTGTCGCAGTTGCTGATGCGCGCGGGGATCGACACGGTCGTGCTGGAACGCCAGACGCGCGAACACGTTCTGGGTCGGATCCGGGCCGGGGTTCTGGAGCGCGGCACGGTCGAACTGCTGCGCCGGGCAGGCGTTGGTGCACGCCTCGATCGAGAGGGGATCGTTCACGAAGGCGCGAATCTGTCGACCGTGAACGGCATGTTCCGTGTCGATTTTCGGGCGCGGATCGATGAGGTTGTCACCGTCTACGGCCAGACTGAGGTCACGCGCGACCTCTATGAGGCACAGGAGGCAACGGGCGCGCGCATCATCCACGAGGCCGATGATGTGGCACTCCACGACCTGGAGACAGACGCGCCATTCGTTACCTTCCGCAAGGCTGGGCGCGACCATCGGATCGATGCGGACTACATCGCCGGTTGCGATGGATTCCATGGCGCCAGTCGGCAGGCGATCCCGCGCGTAAAGCGCACGGAGTACGAACGGGTCTATCCCTTCGGTTGGTTGGGCGTGCTGTCGCGCACCCGCCCGGCGGCCGAGGAGTTGATCTACGCCAACCACCCGCGCGGCTTCGCGCTTGCCTCGATGCGCAACCCGCAACTCTCGCGCTACTACATCCAGGTGCCCCTGACGGATAAGGTCGAGGATTGGTCGGACACGGCCTTCTGGGACGAGTTGCGCCGCCGCCTGCCGCTCGAGGTGGCCGAAAGCATGGAGACGGGGCCCGCGATCGAGAAATCCATCGCGCCCCTGCGCAGTTTCGTCACCGAGCCGATGCGCTGGGGGCGGCTGTTCCTGGCGGGCGACGCGGCGCATATCGTGCCGCCGACCGGGGCGAAGGGGCTGAACCTTGCGGCCTCGGACGTGCATTACCTGTCCGAGGCGCTTATCGCCGCCCATGCCGGAGATCCCGCGGCACTCGATGGCTATTCCGACCGGGCGCTCAAGCGGATCTGGGGGGCGATGCGGTTTTCGTGGTGGATGACCTCGATCCTGCACCGGTTCCCAGACCAGACCGACTTCGACCAGAAAATCCAGGAAGCCGAGCTGCACCAGCTGGAAACGCTTGAAAGCGCGCAGGCGGCCATGGCACGCAACTACACAGGGTTGCCGTATTGAGGAACCGATGACCGACCGATACGCGAAGGGGATGGAGGTGCGACGCCGCGTGCTGGGCGATGCGCATGTGGAAAGGGCCGAGGCGGGGAAGACGGCGCTGGATGCGCCCTTCCAGGAGCTGATCACCGAGGGGGCCTGGGGCAATGTCTGGGCCTCGGACGCGATCAGCCCGCGCGAGCGGTCGATGCTGACGCTGGCCCTGCTGGCGGCCACCGGCAATTTCGAGGAGATCGCCATGCATGTCCGCGCCACCGCGCGCACCGGCGCAAGCCCCCGCGACGTGATGGAGGCGTTCCAGCATGTCGCGATCTATGCGGGCGTCCCGCGCGCCAACCATGCGATCAAGATCGCCAAGGCGGTCTTTGCCGAAATGGAGGCTGGCGATGCCTGATGGCCCCCTCATCCCGCGCGACCGCCGCGTCCATCCGGTGCCCTACGACCCGGCCTACAAGACCAGCGTCACCAGGTCGCCGCACCTGCCACTCCTGTCGATGGAGTCGACCCCAAGCGAGGAGACGGGGCCGCGCTTCGGTCATTCGCTGATCGGGCCCCTCGACAACAACCTGATCCTGAACTGGACGAAAGGCGAGGCACCGGCCATCGGCGAGCGCATCCTCGTGCATGGGCGCGTCCTGGACCAGATGGGGCGGCCGGTGCCGCGGACGCTGGTTGAGATCTGGCAGGCCAATGCCGGCGGACGCTACCGGCACGTGAAGGACGGCTACCTGGCACCGCTCGACCCGAATTTCGGCGGCTGCGGGCGTACGCTGACCGACGAGGCGGGGCGCTACCAGTTCCTGACCATCCGCCCCGGTGCCTATCCATGGCCCAACCGCACCAACGACTGGCGGCCGATGCACATCCATTTCTCGGTCTTCGGGCAGTCCTTCGGCCAGCGGCTGATCAGCCAGATGTATTTCCAGGGTGACCCGCTGATCGACCTCTGCCCGATTGCCAACACGGTGAAGTCGCGGGCGCAACTCGACCGGCTGGTGGCGCCTCTGGATATGGCGCATGCGCGGCCTCTCGATTTCCTGGCCTACAAATTCGACATCGTCCTGCGCGGGCGGCGCCAGACCATGTTCGAGAACCGGCCGGAGGGGATGTGAGATGGTGCAGAAACTCGACTGGCTGGACGAGACGCCCTCGCAGACCGCGGGGCCTTACGTGCATATCGGCTGCATCCCGACCTTCGCGGGGCTGAGGGACATCTACCCCGAAGACTTGGGGCTGAGCCCGATCGAGGACGGAGCCGAGGGAGAGATCGTCACCATCACCGGCTCGGTCTTCGACGGCACCGGCTGGGCGATACGCGACGCGATGCTGGAAAGCTGGCAGCCGGACGCGCAGGGGCTGTTTGCGGGCCAGGCGGGCACGGACCCGAAGGTGTCGGGCTTTTCGCGCTTTGCCGCCGATGGCGAGACCGGCGAATACACGCTGCGCACCGTGAAGCCCGGCACTGTTGCGTTGCCGGGCGGCGGGCGCCAGGCGCCGCACATCTCGCTCTGGATCGTGGCGCGCGGCATCAACGTCGGGCTTTCGACCCGGCTCTATTTCGAGGACGAGGACAACAGCGCGGATCCGCTCTTGAGGCGGATCGAGCAGCGGCAGCGCGTTCAGACCCTGGTTGCGAAGAAGACCGGGCCGGGCCAGTATCGGTTCGACATTCATCTGCAAGGTGATAACGAAACCGTGTTCCTGGACCTCTGACATGCCCGATACCCACGCCCCCTGCATCATCTGTGTCGCCATCACCGGCTCGGTGCCGACCAAGGCCGACAATCCGGCGGTGCCGATTACCGTCGAGGAGCAGGTCGAGAGCGCGCAGGAGGCGTTCGAGGCGGGGGCGTCGATCGTTCATGCGCATGTTCGTGACGACGAGGGGAAGCCGACCTCGGACCCCGAGCGGTTTGCGCGGCTGAAGGAGGGGGTGCAGAAGCACTG
>SLKW01000293.1 GCA_007134405.1 Paracoccaceae bacterium | reverse complement strand
TCTACGACCCGTTTCTGCATCCGGAACAGCAAACGGATGCCGCGCAGTCTGTGGTGATCTTTCCGATCCTGGTGATCGGTTCGGTGGCGATCTTCCGGCTGGGGCTGGTGCTGCTGCGCCACCGCCCGCGCTCGCTGGCCGGCACCGTGGACGAGCCCGAAACCGACACGTTCTTCGACCGGCTGGTGCCCATTGCCGGCAAGCTTCTGATGGTGCTTGCGGTTGCCGCCACGGCGCTGGGGGCGGTGGGCTATGTGCCGGGGGCGGTCGAGATCGTCTTTTCGACAATCGCCTCGCTGGGCCTGCTGGCGCTTCTGATGGTCCTGCATGGGCTGATCACCGCAGTCTATGCGGCGATCGTGGGCGATTCCGCCGCGGCCAGCAACGCTCTGGTGCCGGCGGTGGCCGGTCTCGTGCTGGCGCTTGTGGGCATGCCGGTGCTGGCGCTGCTCTGGGGCGTGCGCGCGACCGAGCTTCTCGAGATCTGGGCGCGGTTCCAGGCGGGCTTCACGCTGGGCGAGACGCGGATCGCGCCGGGCAACATACTGTCCTTCCTGCTGGTCTTTTTCGTCGGCTACCTAATCACCCGCGCGCTGCAGGGCACGCTGGCGCAATCGGTCCTGCCGAAGACCCGGATGGCACGGGGCGCGCAAAAGGCGGCGGTATCGGGGGTGGGTTATGTCGGCATCGTGCTGGCCGCGCTCATCGCTTTCGCCACCGCCGGCATCGACCTTTCGGGTCTGGCCATCGTCGCCGGCGCGCTGTCGGTGGGCATCGGCTTCGGGCTGCAGAACATCGTGTCGAACTTCGTCTCGGGCCTGATCCTGCTGATCGAGCGCCCGGTGTCCGAGGGTGACTGGGTCGAGGTTGGCCCGACGATGGGCACGGTGAGCCGCATCTCGGTCCGCTCCACGGTGATCGAGACCTTCGACCGGACCGAGGTGATCGTGCCCAATTCGGATCTGATCTCGGGCACGGTCACCAACTACACCAAGAGCAACAACACCGGCCGCGTCATCATTCCCGTCGGCGTGGGCTACGGCAGCGACACAAGGCGGGTCGAGGCGATCCTGCGCGAGATCATCGAGGCGCAGCCCATCGTCGCGCTGAACCCGCCGCCCAGCATCATCTTCCAGCGCTTCGGTGCGGATGCGCTGGAATTCGAGATCCGCGCTATCCTGCGCGACGTCAACTTCATCCTGCGCGTGAAGTCGGATGTGAACCACGAAATCGCGCGGCGCTTCGCCGAGGAAAAGATCGAGATTCCCTTCGCGCAGCGCGACATCTGGCTGCGCAATCCCGAGGTTCTGACCGGCGGGAAAGCGCCCGAGCCCGCCGAACCTGCGACCCCGGCCCCGAAAGGGCCGCGCCGGCCGCCCAGCCCCGAGCTTGAACTCGACGCCCCCGGAGAGGGCGAAGCCGCAGAGGACAGATGATGACCGAACCGCTCTACCGAACCGAACCCTATGCCCGCCAGGCGACCGCCCGCGTCACCGGCCTGACCGAGACGGGGGCGCTGGTCGTCGACCGCTCGGTTTTCTATCCGGCGGGGGGCGGGCAGCCGGGCGATACCGGGCATCTGGATTGGCCCGGCGGGCGCGTCGCCATCATCGACACGATCAAGGCCGGGGATGGCGTGGCGCTGGTGCCCGAAGCCGGGGCCGATCTGCCGCCCGAGGGGGCCGAGGTCACGATGATGCTCGACTGGGAGCGGCGCTATCTGCACATGCGGGTGCACACGGCACTGCATCTTCTGTCGGTCGTCCTGCCCCTGCCGGTGACCGGCGGGTCCATCGGCGCCGGCAAGGGGCGGCTCGATTTCGACATGCCCGAAGCGCCTGCGGACAAGGAGGCGCTGGAGGCCGCGCTCAATGACCTTGGCGCGCGAGACCTGCCGGTGACCGAGGACTGGATCTCGGATGCCGAGCTCGAGGCGAATCCGGGGCTGGTCAAGACGATGTCGGTCAAACCGCCGATGGGGCAGGGGCGGGTGCGCCTTGTGCGCATCGGGCAGGGCGCGGAGCAGGTGGATCTGCAACCCTGCGGCGGCACCCATGTCGCGCGCACCGGCGAGATCGGGCGGCTTTCGCTGGGCAAGATCGAAAAGAAGGGCCGGCAGAACCGGCGCGTCACCCTGCTGCTGGCCGAAACCGGCGCCTGACGGGCGCCTGCCGGCTGCGCGCGGTCGCGTCCGCGATCACTCGGCCGCGGCGACGCCGGGCGTATGGTCCATCACGGGTTTGCCGATCTGATCCTCGGGATCGATCTCGGGCAGGCCCTCGCGCGAAAGCAGGATCGCGGCGGGCCGCGCCGAGGGGATGTGCGAGCAGACGATCATCGTCGCCACCATGATCGGCACGGCCAGGAACATCCCCGGCACGCCCCAGATCGCGCCCCAGAAGGCCAGCGAGATGATGATGCCGAAGGACGACAGCCGCAGCGTCCGCCCCATCAGCATCGGGTCGATCACCGAGCCGAGGACGAATTGCAGCATTCCCACGATGACGAAGATCAGGAGCGCGAAGGCGGGCTCGGTCACCTGCATGAAGGCCACGAGCGCCACGAGTAGCGTCGCGATGATCGAGCCGACCGAGGGCAGGTAGTTCAAGAGGAAGGTCAGGATCCCCATCGCCGCGGCGAATTCGAGCCCGAAGAACAGCATCACCAGATAGACCGCGAAACCGGTGACCGCGCTTACCCCCGTCTTGACCAGAAGGTACCGGTTCACGCGGCGCACGATCGAATGGATGATCCGCCCGATCCGCCGCGCCTTGGCCTTGTCCTGCATGAGGTTCTCGAGCTTGACGTCGAACCAGATCCGCTCGGCGAAGAGAAAGCCCACGAACAGGATCACCAGCGTGGTCGCCGAGAGCAGGTTGCCTGCCTGGCCCGCCGCCGTGCGGATATAGCCCGACACCTCGATCGACCGGATTGAGGCGGCGACCGCGGCCTCGGTATCCTCGCCCATCCAGGCAAAGAGCCGCGCGATGGATTCGATGGCCTGATCGGTATAGGCGATCGTCGTCGTCATCACTGTGTTGACCTGCGCCAGCACGATCGCAAGCAGCGTGAACAGCACGCCCGAGATCAGCACCATTGCCACCAGCGACGCCGCGACCCGCGTTATCCGCCACGATCCGATCCTGAGCCGCGAGATCGAG
>SLKW01000235.1 GCA_007134405.1 Paracoccaceae bacterium | reverse complement strand
TGCGAGAGCTGTTCGGCGTGCAGCTTCACCGGCAGGCCCAGCCGGCGCGCCTCGGCAAAGACGCGTTGGATCTGGGGGGGCGAAAAGGCGATGTTCTCGCAGAACCCATCAACGGCATCGACCAGCCCCTCCGAATGGGCGGCGCGCATGGCGGGCAGGCAGATCTGATCCAGATAGTCGTCGGCGCGGCCCTTGTATTCGCCCGGCACGGCATGGGCGCCGAGAAAACTCGTCCGCACCCGCACCGGACGCACCGTTTCCAGCCTTCGGGCGACGCGCAACATGCGCAACTCGGTCTCGGTATCGAGGCCGTAGCCCGACTTCACCTCGACCGCCGCCACCCCCTCGGCCAGCAGCGCATCGAGCCGGGGCAGCGCCTGCGCGAGCAACGCCTCCTCGTCGGCCGCCCGGGTCGCACTCACGGTCGAGACGATGCCGCCGCCGGCGCGCGCCACTTCCTCGTAGCTCGCGCCTTCGAGGCGCATCTCGAACTCGGCGGCGCGGTGGCCGCCATGAACCAGATGCGTGTGGCAGTCGATCAGGGCAGGCGTGACCAGCCGCCCTTCCAGGTCGGTGCGCTCGGCCGCACGATACTCGGCGGGAAGCGCATCCGCCCGACCGACCCAGCGCAGATACGCGCCCTCGATGGCGATTGCCGCGCGCCCATCGACCGGCGCTTCCGCCCCGGCCAGGCGCGCATTCGTGAGAACTGAAACCCGCGATTTCACCTTGATTCCCCCTTCACCTTGGCGCATTATGTCTATACTTATTTTTCGAGTCAATGGGGGGAATATGCAGACGATCTGGGCGGAACAGGCACTACTGGCCACGGGCTGGGCGCGGGACGTGACGGTGGAAATCGTGGGCGACCGGATCGAGGCGGTGGAAACGGGCACGCTGCCGCAGCCCGGCGCGCACCGGGTGGGGGCGCTGCTACCGGCGCCCGCGAACCTGCACAGCCATGCCTTCCAACGCGCCATGGCCGGGCTGACCGAGGCCCGCGGCCCCGACCCGCGCGACAGCTTCTGGACCTGGCGGCAGCTGATGTTCCGCTTTCTCGACCGGCTCACACCCGAGGACGTGCAGGCCATCGCCGCCTTCGTGCAGATGGAGATGCTGGAGGCGGGCTATGCCTGCAACGTGGAATTCCACTATCTGCACCACGCCCCCGGCGGCGCACCCTATGCAAGGCTGGCCGAAATGTCCGAGCGTATCGCCGCTGCCGCGCGCGACACGGGGATCGGGCTGACGCTGCTGCCGGTCCTCTATCAGTACGGCGGCTGCGACCGGCGGGACCTTGGCCCCGGGCAGATCCGCTTCGGCAACGATCCCGACCGCTTCGCCACGCTCGTGGACGAAGCGGCGGCGGCGCTGCGCGCCCTGCCCGCCGACGCCCGCCTCGGCATCGCGCCGCACAGCCTGCGCGCCGTCTCGCCCGAGGGGCTGGCGGCCTGCATCGAGCTGCGCCCCGGCGCGCCCCTGCACATGCATCTCGCCGAACAGCTGGCCGAGGTCGAGGAGGTCGAGGCCGCTTATGGCGCCCGGCCGACCGAGTGGCTGCTGGCCAATGCGCCGGTGGACCGGCACTGGTGCCTGATCCACTGCACGCAGATGGCGCGGGCCGAGACGCTGGCGCTGGCCGCGACCGGCGCCGTCGCCGGGCTCTGCCCGATCACCGAATCGAGCCTCGGCGACGGGATCTTCGACGGCGTGGCTTGGGCGGGCGCGGGCGGCACCTTCGGGGTGGGTTCGGACAGCAACATCCGCATCGCGCTGACCGAGGAGTTGCGCACGCTCGAGCATACTCAGCGCCTGCGCGACCGGTCGCGCGCCGCTCTGGCGACGCCCGAGCGCTCGACCGGTCGGGTCCTGCTGGAAGAGGCCGCGCGCGGGGGCGCGCAGGCGGCGGGGCGCGCGGCAGGCGCCGTGGCCGCAGGACGGCTGGCGGACCTCATGGCGCTCGATTGCCGCCATGTCGACCTGGAGGGGCGCGAGGGCGACACGCTGCTCGACGCCTGGATCTTCGCCTCCGACGACCGCGCCGTGAGCGATGTCTGGGCGGCCGGGCGGCACCGGGTGCAGGGGGGCCGGCATGTCGGGCGCGAGGGGATCGTGAAAGCCTATCGGGCGGTACTGCGACGGCTCAGGGCGCTCTGATGGACCGCCCCGGCACCTGGCAGGCGGTGCGCGCCGAGGCGCTGCGGCGCATGCGTGCGGGCGACTGGCCGCCGGGCGGACGCATCCCCGACGAGGCGGAACTGGCCGCCGAATTCGGCTGCGCCCGCGCCACCGTCAACCGCGCCCTGCGCGACCTGGCCGAGGCCGGGCTGCTTGAACGGCGGCGCAAGGGCGGCACGCGCGTGCCGGTGACGCCGATCCGCAAGGCCACGTTCGAGATCGCCATCATCCGGCAGGACGTGGAGGGGCGCGGCCAGCGCCACGGCTACCGGCTGCTCGAAGACGCGCTCGGGCCGCCGCCGCCCGAGGTACTGGCCGCGCTCGACTGGCCCGAGGGCGCCGGGATGCGCCACCTGACCGCGCTGCACCTGGCCGACGACCGGCCCTTCTGCCTGGAGCACCGCTGGCTCGACGCGACCGTCGCGCCGGCTGAGGTGTCCTTCGACACGATCAGCGCCAACGAATGGCTGGTTCGCAACATCCCGTATTCGGGCGGGAATATCGCCTTTCTCGCCCGTCCCGCCGACGGGCCGGCCGCCCGCGCGCTGGACTGCGCCCCGGGCGACGCGCTTCTGGCGGTCGAGCGAACGACCTTTCGCGACGGCGCGGCGATCACCTTCGTCCGGCTTACCTACGCACCGGGTCACCGGGTGGATGCGACGCTCTGACCCGGCGGGAGCCGGCGAAAATTACGTTAACGAAAGCTTGGCGCGGCGTACGCGGTGCGGGACGAGGAGTGGACGAGAGCGCGGGTCCGGGCCTTGTTTTGCTGGGATTTGGCGTTTGGCAAGCGTATGGCAGACGTATGACAAAAGTATGACAAGCGTATGACAAACGTATGGCAGGTTCGCCCGTGCGGGGCCCATTCCGCCGCCTTTGCGCGCCGGCGGCGCGCCGCGCGCTGCACGCAGGGCGGGTGCCAGAGAGCTCGCCAGGAAAAATAATATTCAGAATGGTATTTTGGCGGCGCCCGGTCACGAGCCCATCGGCGTCCAGGGCCAGGGTTTGACATCGGTCGCCGCCGACTGGAAGCGCGCGGCCTTGGCGATCCAGGCGCCGATCATGCTGCCGAAATCGGCCAGTTCCTCGTTCGGCCTGCCCCGGCTGGTGAGCATGATGATTATCTGCACGACCGCGACGACGATGAGGAGCGTGTAGGCCACGTAGATCATGGCCCCGATCACCAGGATCCACAGGATGCGCGGCCAGACCTCGCGCGGCAGCGGCTCGTCGGTGCGGGGCCTTTCGCCGGTCTCGTCATCGGGGCGTGTCATGCCGGCCTCCCTGGCGGTTCCGGGCCCAGACTGCGGCAGCCCGCGGCGTCTGGCAAGGCTTCAGGCGGGCTCGAAGCTGGTGGCGCGACGCATGAAGGTCGTGGCCCGGTGGCCGGTGGCGATGGGGTCGCCGGTGGTGAGATACCGGCTCGCACCCCCTTCGCCACGCATCTCGGGGTGGCGGTTGAGGTAATCTTCAAGGCTCGCGGCGACGATCTCGGGCTGCGAATAGACCGCGACCTCGGGGCCGAGCGCGGCGCGGAAGACAGGTTCCAGCAGCGGGTAATGCGTGCAGCCCAGAACGGCGGCCTCTGGCCGCGGCATCCGGCGCTTGAGCGCGGCGACATGGGAATGCACCAGCGCCTCGGCGAGCAGCATGTCGCCCTCCTCGATCGCGTCGACGACGCCACCGCAGGGCTGCGCCTCGACGTCGACGCCGATGGCGCGGAAGGCCAGTTCGCGCTGGAAGGCGCGGCTCTGCACCGTGGCGGGCGTGGCGAAAAGCGCGACATGCTTGACCGCCACCTCGCGCGGGGGCGAGTTGTCGCCCCATTGCCGTTCGGTCAGCGCCTCGATCAGCGGAACGAAAACGCCCAGAACGCGCCTTTCCCTCGGCACCCAGGTTTCCTGCATCCGTCGCAATGCGGCGGCGGAGGCGGTGTTGCAGGCCAGGATCACCAGATCGCACCCCTCGGCCCAGAGCCGCTCGACCCCGGCGCAGGTCAGCGCAAAGATCTCGTCTGCCTCGCGCACACCATAGGGCGTGTTGGCGTTGTCACCCAGATAGACGAAAGGCACGTCGGGCAAGCGCTTTTCCAGCGCGGCCAGCACTGTCAGCCCACCCAGACCCGAATCGAATACACCCACTGCCATTGCCGGCCCTCCGCTGCCCTGGGGCAGTCTTAGGCGGGCAGCGCGTCGAAATCCACGCCCTTCTGGGAGAGGGCATCATTCCGCCGCCATCGGGATCGGCGCACCACCGCTGGCGATGGCGGCCAACAACTCCTTGCGACGCGCGGCAGCCGCCCTGGCATTCGCGGCCTTGACCGGTCCGAAGCCGCGGATCTGCAACGGCAACAGCGCGCGTTCGAGAATTAGGTCGCGGTTCTGCGCCGAGACCCTGGGCAGCAGGTCGGCCATGTCGGATTCGAATTCCTTGATGAGCGCGCGCTCCATCCGCCGCTCCTCGGTGTGGCCGAATGGATCAAGGGGGGTGCCGCGTAGCACCTTCATCGGCGCAAGGAGGTGGAAGGCGCGCGCCATCCAGGGGCCGAAGCGACGCTTCCTCGGCCGGCCGTCGGGGCCGGGGCGCGACAGGATCGGGGGGGCCAAGTGATATTCGACCAAGAAATCGCCGTCGAATTCCGCCCGCGCCTTTTCCAGCGTCTTCAGGTGCAGGCGCGCCACTTCATATTCGTCCTTGTAGGCGAGGAGCTTGTGATAGCCGCGGGCGACCGCGTCGCGCAGGCCGGCATCCTCGATCCCGTCGAGGAGGCGGCGGTAACGCTTGGCCAGATACCGCCCCTGGTAGGCGCGCAGGTGTTCTGCGCGGTACTCGATGGGATCCGTCGCTTCCGGTTCGGCATCCTTCGGGCGCGCCGCCGCCCGGGCCTTTTCCGGATGCAGGATCGCCCAGCGGCCGATGGCAAAGGCGCGCAGGTTGCCTTCGACCGCGGCGCCGTTGAGGCGGATGGCGTCGTCGATCGCCTGCAGCGATATGGGGATCAGTCCCATTTGCCAGGCGGCGCCGAAGACCATCATGTTGGAAAAGATCGAATCGCCCAGAACGACCCGCGCCAGTTCTGACGCATCGAACAGCGCCAGACGATTCTGAAGCCGCGCCTCAAGAGAGACGCGCAGCTCTTTGACCGGGAGACGAAATTCGGTGTTTCGGGTGAAGTCCCCGGTAATGATCTCATGCGCGTTCACCGCGGCTCCGGTCTGGCCGGTGCGCATCAGGCCGAGAGTCTTGGTGCCCGCGGTCACGACAAGGTCGCCGCCGATCACCGCATGCGCCTCACCCACCGCGACGCGCACGGCGCTGATGTCCTCGGGCCGGTTGGCGATGCGGCAATGGATGTGGACGGCGCCGCCCTTCTGCGCCAAGCCCGCCATCTCCATCATCGCGGCGCCCTTTCCGTCGATATACGCGGCCTGCGCGAGCACCGCGCCGATGGTCACGACCCCGGTGCCGCCGACGCCGGTGATGACGATGTTATGGGTGCCGTCAATCGCCGGCAGGTCGGGCTCGGGCAGGTCGGGCAGGTCAAGCGCCTGGGTCGGGGCCTTGCGGACTTTCGCGCCCTTGAGCGTCACGAAGGAAGGGCAGAAGCCCTTGAGACAGGAGAAGTCCTTGTTGCAGGACGACTGGTCGATGGCGCGCTTGCGGCCGAGTTCGGTCTCGACCGGCACGATCGAGACGCAGTTCGACTGCACGCCGCAATCGCCGCAGCCTTCGCAGACATCGGTGTTGATGAAGACGCGCTGATCGGGGTCGGGGAAGGTTCCGCGCTTGCGGCGGCGACGCTTCTCAGCGGCGCAGGTCTGCGCGTAGATGATGGCCGAGACGCCCTCGATTTGCGCGAAGCGGTCCTGCACCTCCATCAGGTTCGCGCGTTCATGCGTCTCGATGCCGGAGGGGAAGTCCTTGAAATCGGGTGTTTCCTTTTCGTCATGGACAACCGCCAGGTGCTTGACGCCCATCGCCTTGAGTTCGTGCGCGATGCGCGCGGCGCTCAGTCCGCCCTCGTTCTTCTGCCCGCCGGTCATTGCCACAGCGTCGTTGAAGAGGATCTTGTAGGTGATGTTGGTGCCCGCCGCGATGGCCGCGCGGATCGCCTGGATGCCGGAATGGTTGTAAGTGCCGTCGCCGAGGTTCTGGAAGACGTGTCCGCGCGTCGAGAACGGTGCCTCGCCGATCCAGTTCGCGCCTTCGCCCCCCATATGGGTGAAGCCCAGCGTCTCGCGGTCCATCCACTGCACCATGTAATGGCAACCGATGCCGGCATAGGCGCGGCTGCCCTCGGACACACGGGTCGAGGTGTTGTGCGGACAGCCCGAGCAGAACCAGGGCAGCCGTGCCGCCAGTTCGGGCGCATTGTCGGCGCGGCGGGCCTCATTGATGCGGGCAAGCCCTGCGCGGATCGCTTCGGTCTCGCGCCCCTCCTCGATGAAGATCTCGCCCAGCTTTTCGGCGATCATGACGGGATCGAGCGCGTAGCGGGTCGGAAACAGCTCCATCCGGCGGCCGTTTTCCCAGTTGTCGCCCTTGTGCCAGCCATAGACGCGCCGGCCACGGCGGTCGTCGAAGATCGCCTCCTTGACCTGCACTTCGATCAGCTTGCGCTTCTCCTCGACCACGATGATCAGCTCCAGCCCCTCGGCGAATTCGTGAAAGCTCTGCATGTCGAGGGGCCAGGTCTGGCCAACCTTGTAGGTGGTGATCCCCAGCCGCTCGGCCGCAGCCTCGTCGATGCCCAGAAGGCCAAGGGCGTGCACAAGGTCGAGCCAGTTCTTGCCCGCCGCCACCAGCCCGATCTTGGTGCCCGGTCTGCCCCAAACGCGACGGTCGATGCGGTTTGCGCGCGCGAACGCCTCGGCAGCATAGCGCTTGTGATCGATCATCCGCGCTTCCTGGGCGTGGGGGGTATCGACCAGCCGAATGTTCAGCCCGCCTTCGGGCATCGCGATCCCGGGGGTGACGAATGCCATTCGCTGCGGGTTCCCGTCGACGACCGCGGTTGCCTCGATCGTGTCCTTCATCGTCTTGAGGCCGACCCATAAGCCGGCAAAACGGCTGAGCGCATAGCCGTAATGGCCGAAATCCAGCACCTCCTGCACGCCAGCGGGCGACAAGACGGGGATGTAGCAATCGACCATCGCCCAGTCGGACTGGTGCAACACGGTCGAGGATTCGCCCGTGTGATCATCGCCCATCGCCACGAGCACGCCACCATGCTTCGACGTGCCGGCCATGTTGGCGTGGCGGAAGACATCGCCCGACCGGTCCACCCCCGGCCCCTTGCCATACCAGAGCGCGAAGACGCCATCATGCCGGCCCTCGCCCCGCAATTCGGCCTGCTGGGTTCCCCAGATGGCGGTCGCGGCCAGATCCTCGTTCAGGCCTTCCTGAAAGCGCACCTGCGCGGCCTCCAGCAACTTGCGCGCGCGCCACATCTGCTGATCGACCGCCCCCAGCGGCGAGCCGCGATAGCCCGAAACGTAGCCGGCCGTGTCCAAACCCGTCGCCCGGTCGCGCGCCGCCTGCTGCAGCATCAGCCGTACCAGCGCCTGCGTGCCGTTCAACAGGACCGGGGACTTTTCCAGATCGAAGCGATCGTTCAGACTGATGCCCTGTTTGCCCATGCAGATTCCCCTCCACCACGCCGTCCGGGCGCTCCCGAAGGCTTTATGGGTCAAAAAGGCTGACCCTTAAAGCCATTTTCCGCAACGGTATGCTTCCGCCACGGCGACATTTGTCTTAGAAGAAAGCTCATTCTCCTACACCTTCAACCGCAGCGACGTGGCACCATGGACTGGGACAAGCTCAGAATCTTTCACGCGGTGGCCGCCGCCGGCAGCCTGACGCATGCGGGCGACACGCTGGGTCTCAGCCAATCGGCGGTCAGCCGGCAGATTCGGGCGCTGGAAGAGGCGCTCGACACGATCCTGTTTCGCCGGCACGCGCGAGGGCTCATACTTACCGAACAGGGCGAGCTTCTGTTCGACGCGACAAGCGCGATGTCGCAGCGGCTGGAAAGCGCCGCCGCGCGCATCCGCGACAGCGAAGACGAAGTCTTTGGCGAATTGCGGGTGACCACCACGACGGCCTTCGGCACGCTGTGGCTGGCACCGCGCCTGCCGGCGCTCTATGCCCGCCATCCCGACCTGAAGATCGACCTGATGCTGGAAGAGCGCGTGCTGGACCTGCCGATGCGCGAAGCCGACGTGGCCATCCGCATGAAGGAACCAAGTCAGGCCGATCTGATCCGAAAGCGCCTGATGAGCGTGCGTATGCGGCTTTATGCGACGCCCGAGTATCTGCGCGCCAATGGCACGCCCGCATCGCTTGACGATTTGGCGAACTTTCGGCTGATCTGCCAGAGCGCGAGCGCCGCGCAAGTCTCGGCCGGCGCAGTTTTGACGCGCGAACTCCTTATGCATCCGATCCGGTCGACCTTCACGGTCAATAACTATTTCGGCGTGCTTCAGGCGGTACTGGCCAATCTCGGCATCGGAGCCCTGCCCGATTACCTGACCGAGGACTTCCCAAACCTGGTGCGCGTCCTGCCTGAAGTCGAAAGCGCCGAAGTGCCGGTGTTCCTCGCCTATCCCGAGGAACTGCGCCACTCCAAGCGCGTCTCGGCCTTCCGCGATTTCGTCCTGGAAGAGGTCATCGCCTACCGTCGGCATCGCAGCCTGGAACGCGCTGGCTGAGCGCTGTTCCGCCTGTCCGATACCGTCAGATTCCAGCGCGCGCAGGGGCTTCGGTCGCACAACTCTGGGTGAGGCATGCACGCAACGCAGACCGGATATGTTGCATCTGCAGCGAAGATTTTCTTGCGCAAGTTCATTGATTCGCTGTAACAGAATTCGTGAGATGCATGGCTTGGCCGGCATCTCTACCTCCCTGTTGGACTTGGGCCGAGCAATCGCTCGGCCTTTTTTTTCGTCGCCTCGAGTTGCGGCCTGTTTCGCGGCTTTCGGCGCCCACAAACCCTTTCACCGACGGGCCATATGCCCTAAGACGCCGCGAAGCGTTAAGGGACCTGTCACGCGTCATGAACGAGCCGAACATTTCGCCGGAACTCATCGCCGCACATGGGCTTAAGCCCGACGAATACGACCGCATTCTCGAGATCATCGGGCGAGAGCCCAGCTTCACGGAGCTTGGCATCTTCTCGGCGATGTGGAACGAGCATTGCTCGTACAAGTCGTCGAAGAAATGGCTGCGCACGCTGCATACCGAGGGACCGCAGGTCATCTGCGGCCCTGGAGAGAACGCAGGCGTCGTGGACATCGGCGAGGGGCCCGACGGCCGGCGCATGGCTCTTGTCTTCAAGATGGAGAGCCACAACCACCCCTCTTATATCGAGCCGCACCAGGGCGCTGCCACCGGCGTGGGCGGCATCTTGCGCGACGTCTTCACCATGGGCGCACGCCCCATCGCGGCGATGAATGCGCTCTCGTTTGGCGCGCCCGACCATCCCCGCACCGCGCACCTGGTCAAGGGCGTGGTCGAGGGGATCGGACATTACGGCAACTGCTTCGGCGTGCCGAACGTCGGCGGAGAAGTGCGCTTCCATTCGGCCTACAACGGCAATTGCCTTGTCAATGCCTTTGCGGCGGGTCTGGCCGATGCGGATGCGATTTTCTACTCGGCCGCCTCGGGCGTCGGCATGCCGGTCGTCTATCTGGGGGCCAAGACCGGCCGCGACGGGGTCGGCGGCGCGACCATGGCCTCGGCCGAGTTCGGCGCCGATACGGAGGAAAAGCGCCCGACCGTGCAGGTGGGCGACCCTTTCACCGAAAAGCGCCTTTTGGAGGCCTGCCTGGAGTTGATGCAGTCGGGCGCGGTTATCTCGATCCAGGACATGGGTGCAGCGGGCCTCACCTGCTCGGCGGTCGAGATGGGCGATAAGGGCGGGCTTGGCATCCGGCTCGACCTCGACCGCGTGCCCTGCCGCGAGGAGGGCATGACCGCCTACGAGATGATGCTTTCCGAATCCCAGGAACGCATGCTCATGGTGCTGAAGCCGGAGAAGGAGGACGCGGCCCGCGCGATCTTCGAGAAGTGGGATCTGGATTTCGCCGTCGTGGGCGAAACGATCGCCGAGGATCGGTTCCTGATCCTGCACGGAAACGAGACCAAGGCCGACCTGCCGCTGTCGAAGCTTTCTTCCGAAGCGCCTAAATACGACCGGCCATGGCAGTCCACCCCCGCCCCGCCGGAACTGGGCGAGCTGGTCCGCATCGATCCCATCGATGGCCTCAAGGCGCTCATCGGCAACCCGAATTACGCACACAAGGGTTGGGTCTGGGAGCAGTACGATCACATGGTCATGGGCGACACGGTCCGCCCGCCGGGCCTTGGCGCCGGGATCGTGCGGATCCACGGCACCGACAAGGCCATCGCCTTCACCGCCGACGTGACCCCGCGCTACGTGCGCGCCAACCCCTACGAGGGCGGCAAGCAGGCCGTGGCCGAGGCCTTTCGCAACCTGAGTGCAGCGGGCGCGCGCCCGCTCGCCGCCACCGACAACCTCAACTTCGGAAATCCGGAAAAGCCCGAGATCATGGGCCAGTTCGTCGGAGCGATCAAGGGTATCGGCGAGGCGTGCCGCGCGCTCGATATGCCCATCGTTTCGGGCAACGTGTCACTCTACAATGAAACAGACGGGAACGCGATTCTGCCAACGCCGACGATCGGAGGTGTCGGCTTGATCGAGCATCTGGACGCGGTCGTGGCGGCGAGGCCCGAAGACGGCGACTGGGCGCTGGTCATTGGCGAAACGCGCGGACATCTCGGCCAGTCGGCGCTCCTAGCAGAGGTTTTCGGGCGCGAGGAGGGAGACGCTCCACCCGTCGATCTGGACGCCGAATGGCGCAACGGGGCTTTCCTTAGGGACAACCGTGCCTATGTGAAGGCGGCCTGCGATCTCTCCGATGGCGGACTGGCACTCGCGGCGTTCGAGATGGCCGAGACGGCGGGCGTCGGTGTCGCGCTCGAGCCGACCGACATGGACCAACTCTTCGGCGAGGACCAGGCACGCTATCTGGTTGCCTGCAGCTTCGATCAGGCCGAGGCGTTGATGGCCGCCGCGGCGCGCGCCGAGGTGCCAATTTATTCGGTTGGCCGGTTCGGTGGCGACACGGTACGACTGGGCACATCGGAGGCGCCGCTGGCGGATCTGTCAGATCTCTATCGTGGCGCCTTCGCACGCGCCATCGGAGCGGCTTGATTCAGCGTCCAGCGGCGATTACTTCTTTCGCAAGACCACGGGGATCACGGAATGGCCATATCGGCAGAGGAACTGGAAGCGCTGTTGCGGGAGAGCTTTCCCAACGGCCAGGTAACGATTACCGATCTGGCGGGTGACGGAAACCACTATGCCGCCGAGATCATCGACGAGAGTTTCCGCGGCCTCAACCGTGTTCAGCAGCAGCGCGCGGTCTATGCCGCGTTGAAGGGCAAGATGGACGGCAGTCATGGTGAGTTGCACGCGTTGGCGCTGACCACCAAGGCCCCCGGCTAGGGCGCACCTGATGGTCATTTTCCTGATCCTTACCATCATCGTGGCGCTCGGCATCGCGCTGATGCTTGGCCGCGCGCGCGCCGAGGAACGGGATAGCGACGACGATGATGACCACACTCCGGGCGGCAGGCGGCGCATCCGCGTGCGCGTCCGGTCCAACGAGCAGAGGTGAGCGATGAGCGTGAACGAACAGATCCGCCAGACTGTCGAGGGCAATGACGTGGTGCTCTACATGAAGGGCACCAAAAGCATGCCGCAATGCGGGTTCTCGAGCCGAGTGGCGGGCGTCCTGAACTTCATGGGCGTCGATTTCGTCGATGTGAACGTGCTGGCGGACGAGGGCGTACGCCAGGGGATCAAGGATTTCTCGGACTGGCCGACCATCCCGCAGCTCTACGTCAAGGGCGAATTCGTCGGCGGCTGCGACATCATCACCGAGATGACCCTGTCGGGCGA
>SLKW01000102.1 GCA_007134405.1 Paracoccaceae bacterium | reverse complement strand
CGTGGGCGTGTTCATCCGGCTGGAAAAGCCGATGGATTATGGTTCGGTCGACCGTGCGCCGGTCGATCTGGTCTTCGCGCTTTTCGCGCCGCGCGATGCCGGGGTCGAGCATCTCAAGGCCCTGGCGCTGGTCTCGCGCCGGCTGCGCGACGGCGGGCTCTGCGCCAAGCTGCGCGCCAATGAAAACCCCGACACGCTCTACGCGATCCTCACCTCGCACCCCGACACCAAGGCCGCCTGAGACTGAGCCCGAGCCTGAGTTTCGATTTGGCGCGGCGCGCTCTGCCCCGCTGCGGCCGGGGCCGCGCGGGGTCGCGAACTTCGTGACCGCCTGCCGAACGCAACGCGCGCAACAGGCGCATGTCATGTGCATGCGATGCGCACGTCCTGTGCATGTTCCGGCACAGGCCCTCGCACCCCCTTCAGAACGGTGCCGGCGCCCGGATCTTCAGCGCCGCGCCGGTCTGCGGATGGGTCAGCCGCAACTCTTCGGCATGCAGCATCAGCCGCGGCCAGTCCGCTGCAACTCCTTGAGCGTAAAGCGGATCTCCGAGGATCGGATGTCCCAGCGCCTGCATGTGCACCCGCAACTGATGGCTGCGCCCGGTCACCGGCATCAACCGCACCCGCGCATTCGGCCCCTCCGTTCGCAGCACCCGCCAGTCCGTCTGCGCCGCCCGCCCCGTCTCGACACAAACCTTCTGCCGCGGCCTGTTCGGCCAGTCCACCACCAGCGGCAGATCGACCCGCCCCTTCGCCTCCGCCGGGTGGCCGGCGACCAATGCCACATAGCGTTTCTGCACGCGCCGATGCTCGAACTGCCGGCCCAGATGCGCCTGTGCCTGCGGCGTCAGCGCGAAAACGACCACCCCCGATGTGTCCAGGTCCAGCCGGTGCACCAGCAGGATCTGTGGAAACCGCACCCGCAACCGCTCGATCAGGCAATCGGCGCGCTCTGGCCCCCGCCCCGGCACCGACAGAAGCCCCGCGGGCTTGTCCACGACCAGCAGGTCGTCGTCCAGATGCAGGATCGGCGCGTCATCGGTCGGCGGGGCATAGACGAACTCGGTCATGCCGCCCAGATGGGGGAAAACCCACGCGGGGGCAACCGCGCTCAGTCGAGCGCGCGCAGAAGCTTGCGTTCCAGCGGCGACAGAACCGAGCGGAGGTCGGACCCACGCTTGAGCACCTGTCCCTCCGGCCCGAACAGCGCATAGAGCCCCTGCCGCTTGCGCAGTTGTGGCACCTTTTCCACGCGATAGACCGGATGCTCGGCCGTGCGCCGGAAGATCGAGAAAACCGCGCGGTCACGCAGGCACGAGATCCCGTAATCCCGCCACAGCCCTGCGGCGACAAATCGACCGTAGACCGAGAGGATCACCCCCAGTTCCTGCCGGTCGAAGCTGACGGTCTCGGTCTGTGCGCGGCTCGGCGGGACCAGGGACTGCACGTTCATGACATGAAACTGCCCCTCCGGCGCGCACAAATCAAGCCTGCTGATCGCATCCTGACGCACGGGAAGCCCGCCCACCAAAGCCGTCGCCGTCTGGACAGGCCGTGGCCAAGGCAATATCACCCCCCGATGGCTCAGAAATCGGACCCCAACTACCGGATCATCGCCGAGAACCGCCGCGCGCGGTACGACTACTTCATCGAGGACGATCTGGAATGCGGGATCGTCCTGCAGGGTTCCGAAGTGAAGTCGCTGCGCGAGGCCAAGGCGAACATCGCCGAAAGCTATGCCAACGTCGAAGAGGGTGAACTGTGGCTGATCAACAGCTACATCGCCCCCTACGCCCCCGCCAAGACCTGGGGCCACGATGAACGCCGCAAGCGCAAGCTTCTGGTCGGCAAGCGCGAACTCGCCCGGCTCTGGTCGGCGAGGGCCAAGGAGGGCATGACGCTGGTGCCGCTGGTGATGTATTTCAACCATCGGGGGCTGGTGAAGCTCAAGATCGGTATCGCCAAGGGCAAGAAGACCGTGGACAAGCGCGCCACGCAGGCCAAGCGCGACTGGGATCGCCAGAAGCGGCGACTGCTGAAGGAACATGGCTGACCCGGGCCGCCACCGCCGCGCACGGCTAAGATCAGGTTAACAAGAAATACGATTACCTTTGTAATCAGGGATTTAAGTACGCTGCGCAAGTTGCGCAGGCGCTCCGCGTCACTCCCACCAGCGGTCGATTGCGGCGATATCGTCGTCCGACCAGCCCAGGTGATGGGCCAGCTCATGGACGTAGACATGCGCCACCAGGTGATCGAGCGCCACATCCCCGCGCGAGATCCATTCCTCCAGGATCGGGCCGCGAAAGAGCCAGATGATGTCCGGCTTCTCGGGGCTGTCGAAGACCGATTTCTCGGTCAGCGGAATGCCGTCGTAAAGCCCGGTCAGGTCGAACGGATCCTCGATCCCCATCTCCTGCAGGATGTCGTCGGGCGCGAAGTCGGCGACCTGCACGGCAATCGACGATGCCGCCTCGGCAAAGGGCGCGGGCAGGTTGGCGCGCGCCGCCTCGGCCAGCGCTTCGATATCGGCCAGGCTGGGGGCCTCGACGCCGGACCAGTCAGCCATTCCCCCGCCCCGCGCCGGGCATGGACAAAACCCCGCCTCTGTGGAAAAGAGCCGCGATCAGGAGTTCGCGCATGACCGTCACCCGTTTCGCCCCTTCGCCCACCGGCTACCTGCATATCGGCAACCTGCGCACGGCGCTCTTCAACTACCTGATCGCGCGCAAGACCGGCGGCCAGTTCATCCTGCGCCTTGATGACACCGATCGCGCGCGCTCGAAAGAGGAATACGTTGACGGGATCAAGGCCGATCTCGAGTGGCTGGGCCTGCACTGGGACCGGGTCGAGCGGCAGTCCGACCGGCTGGACCGCTACGCCGAAATGGCCGACAAGCTGCGTGAGGCTGGCCGCTTCTACGAATGTTTCGAGTCGCCGACCGAGTTGGACCTCAAGCGCAAGAAGCAGCTCAACATGGGCAAGCCTCCGGTCTACGACCGCGCCGCCCTCGGTCTCGACTCCGATCAGCGCGCCCGCCTCGCGACCGAGCGTCAGGGCTACTGGCGCTTTCTTCTCGATCACGAGCGGATCGAATGGCAGGACGGCATCCTCGGACCTGTATCGATCGACGCCGCCAGCGTGTCGGACCCCGTGTTGAT
>SLKW01000212.1 GCA_007134405.1 Paracoccaceae bacterium | reverse complement strand
TGGAAGGCGGCCATGCGCCGGCCCTGGGCATGGATCACGGCAAGCGCGGCGGGATAATCCTCGACCTGCAGTCCGCGGGCGAATTCGACGGCGTTCCAGCTGGTCGCATCGACCTCGTCCGGGGTGACGGGCCGCCCGCGTTCGCGGCCGATGGCGCCCAACTGGCCCGAGACGCTGGTCGCGACCAGGATCCACAGCGCCCGGCCCAGTTCCTCGGCATCGCCCGGCGGCGCGGCTTCCTCGACCTCGTGGCCGAGTGCCGCCAGCAGCGCCGCGGCCTCGGTTGCCGCCCGGCGGCAGGCGCGATCGACCGGAACCCCCGAAAGCGGCTGCAACTGCAGCGCGACGCGAAGCCGGCCGGGATCGCGGCCGAGTTCCTCAAGATAGGGGCGCTGGCGCGGCGGGGCGGCGTAAGGGTCGCCTGGCGCGGGACCCTGCGTGGCGTCCAGAAGCGCGGCGCTGTCGCGGACCGAGCGGGTCAGGACATGTGCGCAGGACAGGCTGCCCCAACCCTCGCCCGTGGGCGGACCGTGCGGGATGCGCGCGCGCGTCGGCTTCAGTCCGAAGAGGCCGCAGCACGAGGCCGGGATGCGGATCGATCCGCCGCCATCGGTGGCATGCGCCGCGGGTACGACGCGCGCGGCCACCGCAGCCCCCGACCCGCCCGAGGATCCGCCGGCGCTGCGCCGCGGATCCCATGGATTGCGGGTGCGGCCATGCTGGCTGCTTTCGGTCGATGCGGCGAGCGAGAATTCAGGTGCGGTGGTCTTGCCGAAGATCACCAGCCCCGCCGCGCGGTATCTGGCGACCAGGGTCGAGTCGACCGCCGCGCGCCGCTCACGCAGGAGGCGCGTGCCGTTCACCGTGGGTGTGCCGGCAAGATCGGCCGAGGCATCCTTGAGCAGGAACGGAACGCCCGCGAGCGGCCCCTCGGGCAGCCCGCGCCCAAGCGCTTCGCGGGCGAAATCATAAAGCCGCTGGGACATGAAGTTCAGCGCCGGATCGGCCGCCTCTGCCGCTGCGATGGCGGTTTCCAGCAGCTCTTCCGGCGATACTTCGCGCCGCTGGACAAGGGCGGCAAGGGCAACCGCGTCCTGTGCCGCATAGGCCGTGAACATGGCAAAATCTCCTGAGCTTACAGGTCTCGGCAGCCATCCGGGATGGCTGCTCGAATTTCTTGGTTAGAGGTCTATCACTGATTGACAACATGTTACGAGATTAACATACTCGTCAAGAAGATCATCGAAAAAGCCGCGGAAAACCCGGCGCGACCCGCAGAGAGGAGACTTCCCATGAATGCCCCGAACCAACCATCCCTGTCCGCCCTCGCCCTCATGGCCGGGTTTGGTCTTGCCCTGCCGGCGCAGGCCGAAAGCGTCATCACCTGGGGCAAGCCCGCCGAGATCACCGGCTTCGATGTCCATGTCGCCGGCACGGTCGCCTCCTGGGAAATGTATCAGATGGTCTACGAGACCCTGCTGACCACGGATGACGAGCTGAACCTGCAATCCGGGCTCGCCGAAAGCTGGGAGGAGGAATCGCCCACGCGCTTCGTCTTCACCTTGCGCGAGCGGGCGGCCTTCTCCAATGGCCGGCCGGTCGATGCCCAGGACGTCATCGGTTCCATCGAGCGCATCCGGAACCCGGAGATCGCCTCCTACTGGGCGCATCAGCTGGGCGAGATCGAGGCGATGGAGGCGCTGGACGACCGCCGCATCGCCGTCGAACTGGCGCGCCCGCATGCGACCTTCCTGCCGGCCCTGGCGCATATCACTGCGGCGATCATCCCCGTGCAAGAATACCAGGCCGGAGAGTTTGATCCGACGAGTGAGATGCTGGGCTCGGGCCCGTTCATGGTCGAGGCGCACGATCAGGACGAAAGCTGGACGCTGGTCCGCAACCCCCATTACGGGCGCGATGGATATCCGCGGGCGGACCGGATGCGGGTCGCGATCATCCCCGACGAATCGGCCCGTATGGCCGCCTTGCGCGACGGGCGGATCGACTTCACCACGTTCGAGAACCCCGATGCGCCGCAGATGCTGGGCACCACCGCGAATGTCGAGCATCACCCGATCCAGACCACCAACTACTACCGTTTCGACGTCAACGCGCTGAGCGAGGACTCGCCCTTCCACGACCGACGCGTACGCCAAGCAATGAACCTCGCCCTCGACCGCGATGCGATCAACATGTTGGTCTTCAACAGCACCTCGGCGGTGGATTACCCGGTGCCCGCGGCCTTCGGCAAGGATGCGTGCCAGGACGTCGGAACCTATGCCCTGCCGCGCGAGGAACGGCTGGAGCGCGCCCGCGAACTGCTGGCCGAAGCCGAACAGCCCTCTCCGCAAGTCGAACTGATGGCGTCGAGCGCCAACCAGGTGCTGGTCCGCATCGCCGAGGTCGCGCAGCAAAGCCTTGGAGAGGCGGGCTTCGACGTGCGCATCGCTGCTGTTCCCACAGCCGAATACCTTCAGCGCGTCTTCACCGACGGTGATTTCGATTTCTCGGCCTCGTGGCTCGCGGGCTATACCGATCCGAGCATGGTCATCCAGTGGTGGAATCCCAATTTCGCCGTCTGGAACCTGGCCTTCCAGGAGGAGGTCCCTGAACTGAGCGAGGCGCTGGCCGAGATCCGCTCGATCCCCGACAGCCCCGAACGCGACGAGGCGCTGAACGAGATCTGCGCGATGATCGACGAGGGCGCCAACCTTCTCGCGCTGGTCAGCAAGATCGACTACGTCGTCTACCGTGCCGACCAGATCGAAGTGAAGCTTGCCGACCGCACCGGCTCGGCGAATACTTGGCAATACATCGCCGAATTCGCCCCCGTCGAGTGATCGCCGCATGAGCGCAGCGCGCCGGGGAGCTGAAACCCCGGCGCCTGCCTCCTTCGACCGGACATTTCTGATATGCGTCTCGCCGCCTATCTCCTGCCCCGGATACTCGCCGCGCTGATCACGCTTTTCGGCGTCTCCGTGCTGGTCTTCCTGTCGCTGCGGCTGCTGCCGGGGGCTATGCCGACATCCTGCTCGGCCCCTTCGTCACGCCCGAGGCGCGGGCCGTCATCGCGCAGCGCTACGGGCTGGATCAGCCGCTGCTCGTGCAATACCTGCGCTGGGTCTGGGCGATGCTGGGCGGCGATTTCGGCGTCTCGATGGTTA
>SLKW01000126.1 GCA_007134405.1 Paracoccaceae bacterium | reverse complement strand
GGAAGACGACGGTGACCTGGCCCTGCCGGGTCTGCGCCAGGACGCGCAGCATATGCGTGCCAAAACCCATCTCGCCCCACCACCCGTAGAAACGCGCATCGCGGCCCGGCGGGGCGCGGTAGGTCAGGCTTACCGGCTGGATGGACAGGATCGCGTCGAGCCCGTGGGTGAAGAAGGCGGCGAAGAGCGTGGGCTTGAAGGGCAGAACGCGCAGGCCGTCGGTGCTGGTGCCCTCGGGGAAAAAGCAGAGCTGGTGGCCGGCGCGAAGACGGGCCTCGAAAACCTCTTTCTGCAGCCGGGCATCGCGGGCGTGCCGGTTGATGAAGACCGTCCCGGTGGCGCGGGCGAGCCAGCCGATGCCGGGCCAGCCGGCGACCTCGGACTTCGACACGAAGTAGATGCGCTGCAGCGCATTGATTGCAAAGATGTCGAGCCAGCTGGAATGGTTCGCGACCAGCGCCCCGCGGCCCCGCATCGGGCGGCCCTGGCGCGTGAGGGCGAGGCCCATGATCGGAAAGACGGCGCGGCAGACCGCCTGCGTGACATGGGGGGTGAGCGGCCGGCGCAGACCGAAAAGCGGCCGTTCGACCACCCTGAGCGCCAGCAGCAGCGCCAGACCGCCGAAGACCACGAGGCCCATCAGCGGCAGCCGCCAGGCGATCATCGCCCAACCCAGCGGACCGATCGCGACCGTGGGCGGCTCGCCCTCGGGCGAGGTCCAGGTCGGGTCAGGCGCGCGGCGCCTTTCTTGTGTAGAACTCACGATGCTTGTCCGACATGGCCGATGTGTCCATGATCAGGCAGACATCGGTGGTGTTGAAGGCCCGGTCGATGAACGCCCCCTCGCCCACGAAGCCGCCGAGGCGCAGGTAGGCGCGGATCAGCGGCGGGATCGCAGAGAGCGCGGCCTGGCGGTCGACCGGCGCGCGCGGGAGCATGTCCATCTGCTGGAAATGCTCGGGCAGGCAGCGCACCCGCAAGGCCGGCGGCGCCAGGTGGAAATGGTGCAGATAGCTCAGCGCCATGGCATGGCGGTCGATGTCGGTGCCCGGAAACGAGGCGACGCCGAACATGATCTCGATCCCGCGCGACAGCACGTAATCGGCAAGTCCGTTCCACAGATGCAGCATCGCCGCGCCGCGCCGATGGTCGGGATGCACGCAGGATCGGCCCAGCTCGACAAGCTTGCGGCCGGAGTTGCGCAGCGGTGCCAGGTCGTATTCGGAATCGCAGTAGAAGCGTCCCAGCGCCTCGGCCCGTTCGCTGGTCAGCAGCCGGTAGACGCCGATCACGTGATCGTGCCGGGCCGGATCGCGGCTGCGGTCGATCAGCAGGAGATGGTCGAAATAGGGATCGAGTTCGTCGCGTTCGAGCCGGTTCTCGTGATCGACGAGGTCGCCGCCCGCACCCAGTTCCTCGACGAAGACGGCGTAGCGCAGCCGCTGCGCGCCGCGGATGTCATCCTCGCAAACGGCCAGGCGCACGTCGAATTCCATCGGCTTGCGCGCAAGCGGGGGTTGGGTCACGTCTCCGATCATCGGGTCTTTCGCGCTGACGTTTCTTCTGGCTAGGCCAAAGGCGCCGCGATTTCAAGCCAAGCCGCTTCGCGGGTTCAACGCCATCCCGACCGAACGACCTGTGCCCAAGGCGCAACGCCCGTGGCGGATTCGGGTTAAAAACTTGTTGACGCAACTCTAGGTTGTAATATTCTGGCGGGGCCGGTGACCACTGCGCCGGGCCTAGCTGCCTTTATCAGGCACCCATTCGAGAAGGACATGGCGTGTATCCAGAACCATCTTGCCCATCTCCTCGAAATTCACGGTGACCCGCGTGCCGATGGACGACTGCACCTGTCCCAGTCCCCATTCCGGCCTCTCGGGGTGACGCACCAGCATCCCAGGTTGTAAGAGTAATGACATACCCGTACCTTCCGCCCTATAACGACTTGATGCCTCGATCCCCGCACGAACTGGCCGCGCTTCTCGGCTCGCGCATCTGCCACGACCTTATCAACCCGCTGGGGGCGATCGGCAACGGGGTCGAGCTTCTGCGCATGTCGCACCCGAAATCGCCGGAACTGGAACTGATCGCCGACAGCGTTGCCCATGCCCAGGCGCGGATCCGGATGTTTCGCCTCGCTTTCGGCATGGTCCGCGAAGAGCAGCGCATCAGCGGGCGCGAGATCGGCTCGATTTTGGAGGGGCTGAGCAAGGGCGGCAAGCTGCGGTTCTCCTGGTCGCTGCCGGTCGAGGTATCGCGGCAGGAGGCGAAACTGCTGCTGCTGCTGGTGCAGTGCTGCGAGAATGCGATGCCCTGGGGGGGCGTGCTGTCGATCGGGCACGAGGGTGTGCAATGGCAGCTGTCCGGCCAGGCAAGCCGGCTCAAGCTCGACCCGGCGCTGTGGGACGGGCTGCCAAGGGGCGAGCCGCCCAACAGCCCCAGCCCGGCGGAAGTGCATTTCGCGCTGGTCCCGCAGATGCTGGAGGACACCGGGCGGCGACTTTCGATGCAGTCGGACGACGAGACGCTGAAGATCAGCTTCTGACAGCCCCGTCGCCGCTGACCAGATACTTGAAGCTGGTCAGCTGTTCGGCGCCCACCGGCCCGCGCGCATGCAGCTTGCCGGTGGCGATGCCGATCTCGGCACCCATCCCGAATTCGCCGCCATCGGCGAATTGCGTCGAGGCATTGTGCATCACGATCGCGCTGTCGACGCGTTCGAAAAAGCGCGCCG
This sequence comes from Paracoccaceae bacterium, assembly GCA_007134405.1. Taxonomy (GTDB): domain Bacteria; phylum Pseudomonadota; class Alphaproteobacteria; order Rhodobacterales; family Rhodobacteraceae; genus Pararhodobacter. Next base: position 433 of record SLKW01000126.1, on the reverse strand, counting down.
CCGCCTGCGCATCCTCGGTCAGGATCGCGTCGGTATGCTGCGACCCGTAGCGGCGGATATGGGCAATGGCGCCATCCACATTCTCGACCACCGCCGCGGCGATGATGCTGTCGAGGTATTCCCGGCCAAAATCCTCGGCCTTCGCAGCAACCACCCCCGGCAGGTGGGTGAGCCCTGCGCCCGCGCGCACCTCGACGCTCGCGCCCACGAGATCGGCGATCACCTGCGCACCAAGCCCATCGACAAGTTCGCGGTCAATCAGCAGGCATTCGGCCGCACCACAGATGCCCGTGCGCCGGGTCTTCGCATTCAGCACAACGCGGCGGGCCTTTTCCGGATCGGCAGCGCGGTCGAGATAGATGTGGCAGATGCCCTCCAGATGCGCGAAGACCGGCACCCGCGCCTCGGCCTGGACAAGGCCCACGAGCCCCTT
>SLKW01000244.1 GCA_007134405.1 Paracoccaceae bacterium | reverse complement strand
TCCTGGGCGGGCGGCCGGAAGCGATGCAGCTGCGCTATCTCAGCACGCTGGCCACGATCGGCAACGAGAAGAACACGACCATCGTCTTCCCGATTCCTACGGAGCTGACGCATGTGCTGAAATCGCTGAGCACCGTCGGTCGCAAGGACATGTAGGCGCCCAGCTAGGCGCCCGGCGGCGCTGGCCCGAAAACAAGCCCGGATCCAGGCCCGACAATGCGGGCCCGGCGCGTGCCGTCATTTCGTCAGGATCAACTTGCCCGCCCGCGTGATGCGCAGCGCGTAGACCTTTCCGTCAAGAACGATCTGGGCGAGCGAGCCGCCGCGGGTCAGATCCTGCGCGCGGTGAACCGGAACCGGCGCGGGGGTCAGATCGCGCGCGTCGGCGGGCGTGAAATCGCGTTGGGCTTGAAACATGGCGGGCTCCTGATGCGGAAGATCGCTCAAATCTGACAAGAACGCTCGGATTCGTCAATCCCGATTCTTTTTGTTGGTTTAATGCACCCGCCCCCGAGGCGGCGCGCCCGGTGTTGAGCTTTCGCCCGGCGGCGCGTAGGCCTGATCCGCAAGAGGGAGGCGAGGATGGCGCTGCGGGTACTGGTCAACGGCTTCGGGCGGATCGGACGGACGGTGTTGCGCGCCTGGGCGCTGGAGGCCGCGCGGGGGGCGGGCTGGCCCGAGATCGAGATCGTCGCGCTCAACGACATCGCCGCGCCCGAAACGCTGGCGCATCTTTTCGAATACGACAGCGTCTTCGGCCCCCTTCCGGGCGGTGTCGCGCTGGAAGGGCGCGCGCTGGTCTTCGCCGGTCACCGGCTGGACCTGACGCACGCGCCCGACATCTCGGCTCTGGACCTGTCCGGCATCGACCTGGTGATGGAATGCACCGGCCAGGCCGAGCGGCGCCAGATCACCGAGCGGGGCTTGCGCGCCGGGGCACGGCGGGTGCTGATCTCGGGCCCCTCGGGCGCGGCGCAGATCACCGCGGTCATCGGCGCGAACGAGGAGGCTGTGGAACCCGCGCATCGCGTCGTCTCGAACGCGTCCTGCACGACGAACGCGCTGGCGCCGCTGGCGCGGGCACTCGACGCGGCCTTCGGGCTGCGGACGGGATGGATGACGACGATCCACTGCTATACCGGCAGCCAGCCCACGGTGGATGCGCCGCGCGGCCGGGATCTGGCGCGGTCGCGCGCCGCGGCCCTGTCGATGGTGCCCACGACCACCAGCGCCGGGCGGCTTCTGGACGCGGTCCTGCCGGATCTGGCGGGCCGGATCGCCTGTTCGGCGGTGCGCGTCCCCACGGCCAGCGTCTCGGCCATCGACCTCGTCTTCCAGCCCGAACGGCCCGCGAGCGTGGCGGCGGTCAACGACGCCTTGCGCGCGGCGGGGGGCGTCATCGGCTGGACGGACCGGCCGCTGGTGTCGACCGACCTGCGGGCGCGGCCGGAAAGCGTGGTCATGGCGCTGGGCGAGACGGCGGTGACCGGCGGCGGGCTGGTCCGCGTCTTTGGCTGGTACGACAACGAATGGGGGTTTTCCTGCCGGATGCTGGACATGGCGCGGCATCTGGCGGCGACGCAGCCGGGTCCGGCGCGGCAGGTCGGTTGATTGGCCCTTGCGTCGCGGGCGGCGCTGCGGTGAACTTGGCGCCATGAGAGGGATCTGGATCAAGGCGATCCTGCACCGGACGGTCCTGTTCGGCGCGATCTGGGGCGTTCTGACCGCGCCGGGGGTCGAGGGGCTGGTGGCCGGTCTTTTCGCCGTGCCGGCGACCGTCTGGCTGAGCCTGCGGCTGATGCCCGCGCATCATCCGGTGGCGCTGTGGCGGCTGGCGCTGCACCTGCCGCGCTTCCTGGCCGGCTCGGTCACCGGCGGCATCGATGTCGCGCGCCGCGCCTTCGCCCGCGACATGCCGCTCAACCCCGGCTGGGTCGAGCTGCCCGTCGACCTGCCCGATGGCGGGCGCGTGGCGCTGGGCGGCGAGCTGTCGCTGATGCCGGGGACGCTGGCCGCCGGCAGCCATGAGGGCCGGCTTCTGGTGCATCTTCTCGATACCGAGGCGGGCTTCGACCGAACCATTCCGCGCGAAGCGGCCGATATCGCCGCGATCCTGGGCGCGAAACGCACGCGGGACGGGCGGCCATGACGCTCTGGCTTACCTTCGTCGCGCTCGGCGTGCTGGCCAGCCTCGCCGGGGCGCTCTGGCGGGTGTGGAGGGGCCCGCGCGAGGCCGACCGGATGATGGCCGCGCAACTGGTCGGCACCGGCGGCGTCGGGCTGCTGGTCGTCCTTGCGCCCTTGCAGGACTGGGCAGCGCTGGACGTGGCCCTGGTGCTGGCGCTGCTGGCCGCGCTCGCCGCGGTGGGCTTCGTCAAGGCGCGCAGCGACGACGGCGCCGGCGACCCCGAAGAGGCGCCGCCCACGCCCGAGATGATGCGCCCGCGCCAGACCCGGCACGACCCGCGGGGCCGGCATGGCTGATCTGGCGACGATTGCGCTGACCGCGGCGGGACTTTTCTTCTTCGTCGCGGGCACGGTGGGGCTGATCCGCTTTCCCGACACGTTCACGCGGCTGCACGCGCTGACCAAGGCCGACAACCTCGGGCTGGGGTTCATCGCGCTGGGCATCGCGCTGCAGGCCGAAACCTGGGCGCAGGTCGCGCGGCTGGGGCTGATCTGGGCGCTGGCGCTTCTGGCCGCGGGGGCGATGGCGCAGCTTGTCGCGCGCACCGCCCTGGAGCGGGAAGACGCCGAATGAGCCTGGCGCTGGACCTGGCGCTCTGCGCGCTGATCCTGGGCGTGGCGCTGGCCACGGTCGCGGGGTCGGGGCTGTTTCGCGCCATTGTCTTCTTCATCGTCTACGGCCTGCTGGTGGCCGTGGGCTGGGTGCGGCTGGGCGCGATCGACGTCGCGCTGGCCGAGGCGGCGATCGGCGCCGGGCTGACGGGCGTGCTGCTTCTGGCCGCGCATGGCCGGCTCCGGCGACTGGGCACGGCGCGGGACGCCTCGCACGGGGCGCATCTGCTTTCGGCGCTGGCCGGCGCGGCGCTGGCGGCCGCGCTCGCCTGGGCCTGGTTCGTCCTGCCCCTGCCCGAGCGGCCGGGACCGGAACTGGCCGCCGCGATGCCGCGCGCCGGGGTCGAGAACCCTGTCACCGCGGTCCTTCTGAACTTCCGCGCCTGGGACACGCTTCTGGAAAGCATCGTCCTTCTGGCCGCGCTGATCGGACTGTGGATGCTGACGCGCGAGCGGGACTGGTCGGGCCGGCTCGGGCTGCCGCAGCACAGCCGCGCGGGCGGCGTGCTGGCGAGCTTCGGCCGGGTGCTGCCGCCGGTCGGTCTGCTGATCGGGGTCTGGCTGGTCTGGGCCGGGGCCGACCGGCATGGCGGCGCCTTCCAGGGGGGCACGGTCCTGGCCGCGGTCGGTCTGGTCGCGGCGATGGCGGGGCTGGTGCGCCCGCCGCGGATCGGCGCAAGGCTCTGGCACGTGGCGCTGATGATCGGTCCTGCGGTCTTCGTGCTGGCCGGGCTTGCCGGCGCGATCCTCGCAGGCGAGTTCCTGACCCTGCCGCCGCCCATTGCCAAGCCCGCGATCCTGACCATCGAGATCGCGCTCACCGCCTCGATCGCGGCGACGCTGGCCTTCCTCGTCCTCGGCCCGCCAGAGGAGGGACGCGCGCCATGACCGGGCTGACCGTCTTCGCGCTGACCGGCGCGGCGCTGGTGGGCCTGGGCTTCTACGGGCTTCTGGCCGCGCGGCACCTCTTGCGGCGGGTGGTGGCGTTCAACCTCATCGGTTCGGGGCTCTTTCTTTTCTTCGGGGCAGCGGGCGCGCGGGGGGTGGGGCCCGACCCGGTGCCGCAGGCGCTGATCATCACCGGGATCGTCGTGGCGCTGTCGGCGACCGCGCTGGCGGTGGGTCTGGTCGTCGTGCATGCCCGCGCCGCCGGTCACGCCGTCCTGCCCGAGGAACCGGAGGAGCCCGAGGAGCCCAAGGACGAGGGCGCAACTTGAACGCCCTCGTCGCGGTCCTTGCCCTGCCGCTACTGGGCGCGCTGGCCGCGGTGGCGCTGCCCCCGCGCGCCGGCGTTCGCGCAGCGCTTCTCGCCACGGCGCTGACGGTGGCGGCGACAATCTGGCTTCTGCTGGCGGTTGCGCGGCGCGGCGTGCAGGGGGTCATCCTCGGCGGCTGGGAGCCGCCGCTTGGCATCGGCCTCGCCGCCGACGGACTGGGCGCGGCCTTCATCGCCATGAGCGCGGCGGTCATGGGCGGCGTGGCGCTGGCCGCGCGGCAGATGATGGCGCCCGACGTCGTGGGGGCGCGCGCCGCTTTCGGCTTCTGGCCGTTGATGCTGCTCCTCTGGGCGGCGCTCAACGCGGTCTTCGTCTCGCGCGATCTCTTCAACCTCTATGTCGGGCTCGAACTCCTGAGCCTTGCGGCCGTGGCGCTGGTGGCCATCGGCGGCAAGGAAGCCGCGCTTGCCGCGGCGATGCGCTACATGATCTTCGCGCTCGCGGGCTCGCTTCTCTACCTGGCCGGCGTGGTGCTGGCCTATGCCGCGCATGGCACGCTCGATATCGGACTTCTGGCTGCGCGCGACGCCGCCCCCTCGGACGGGCTGGCGCTGGCGCTGATGACCGCGGGCCTGCTCGCCAAGACGGCGATCTTTCCCTTCCATGTCTGGCTGCCGCCGGCGCACGCCGGCGCGCCGGCGCCCGCCTCGGCGCTTCTGTCGGGGCTGGTGCCGAAAGCCTCGTTCCTGATCATCCTGCGGCTCTGGTTCGAGGCGATGCCCGACCGGGCCGGGTTCGCCGCGCTGATGCTGCTCGCGGGTCTGGGCGCGGGGGCGGTGATCTGGGGCAGCCTGCAGGCGATGGCGCAGGCGCGGCTGAAGATGATCGTCGCCTATTCGACGGTGGCGCAGCTGGGCTACCTGCTGCTGGTCTTCCCCATCGCCGGCGGCGACGGCGCGGCGCAGCCCTGGGCGGCGGGCGCGTGGACGGGGGCGATGTTCCAGGTCCTCAGCCACGCGCTGGCCAAGGCCGCGATGTTCCTCTCGGCCGGGCTCTACCTCGCCGCGGTGGGCAGCGACCGGCTGGGCGATCTGCGCGGGCTGGCGCGCACGATGCCGATGACCGCCTTTGCCTTCGCGCTTGCCGCCGTCACCCTGATGGGCCTGCCGCCCTCGGGCGGGTTCACGGCGAAATACCTGATGATGACCGCCGCCTTCGCCGCCGGGCAATGGTACTGGGCGCTGGTGATGGCGCTGGGCGGGCTTCTGGCGGCGGCCTATCTCTATCGCCCCATGGCCGTCCTCTTCGCACGCGAAAGCCTCATCGCCCCGCGCCCGGTCACCCGCGCAGCGCAGGCGGTGCCGCTGGTGCTGGCCGGCGCCTCGATCCTTCTGGGCGTCTTCTCGGCCCCGCCCTTCGAGTTCATGCAGATCGGCCGCCCCGACGCGGCCGAGGAGGGGCTGTGACCGCCGCCCTGCCCGTCCTCATCCTGATGACCTCGCTCGTGCCCGCGATCGTCACCTTCTTCCTGCCGCAGGAAAGCCACCTGCTGCGCAACGCCCTGAACCTGGGCAGCGCGGTGCTGAAGCTGGCGCTGATCGTGGCGATGCTCGTCGCCGTCGCCGGCGGCGCGATCTACGAGGCGGCGCTGCCGCTCGCCCCCGGCCTGGTTTTGCTCCTGCGCGTGGACGAGATCGCGCTTCTCTTCGTCTCGCTCTCGGCCACGCTCTGGCTGCTGACGACGATCTACGCCATCGCCTATTTCGGCGACAAGGCCGAGCTCTCGCGCTTCTTCGGCTTCTTCTCGCTCTGCGTCGCCGCCACCACCGGGCTGGCGCTCTCGGGCTCGCTGATCTCGTTCTTCCTCTTCTTCGAGATGCTGACGCTCAGCACCTGGCCGCTGGTCGCGCACAAGCAGAACCGCGCCTCGCTCGATGCCGCGCGGTCCTACCTGCTCTTCGCCCTGCCGGGCAGCGCGGCGCTGCTTTGGGCGATCATCTGGCTCGAAAGCACCACCGGCCCTGTCCTCTTCACCGACCCGCCGGACCTCGGCGGCATCGACCCCTGGAGCCAGCGCGCCATCTTCGCCCTCTTCATCATCGGCGTCGGCGTCAAGGCGGCGCTGGTGCCGCTGCACGGCTGGCTGCCCGCCGCCATGGCCGCCCCGGCGCCGGTCTCGGCGCTTCTGCACGCGGTGGCGGTGGTCAAGGCCGGCGCCTTCGGCGTCATCCGCGTCGTCTACGACGTCTTCGGCGCCGGCACCGTGGTCGACCTCGGCGTCGGCGTCCCCCTCGCCGCGCTTGCCTCGCTGACCATCCTCTGGGGCTCGATCCGCGCGCTGCAGCAGGACGAGATCAAGAAGCGCCTGGCCTTTTCCACCGTCAGCCAGGTCAGCTATATCGTCCTCGGCGCGGCGCTCGCCGGGCCCTATGCGATGATCGGGGGGCTGGTGCACCTGGTGCATCAGGGGCTGATGAAGATCACGCTCTTCTTCTGCGCCGGCATCTACGACGAACGCGCCGGCATCAAGCGGATCGACGGGCTGAACGGGCTCGGCGCGCGCATGCCCTGGACCTCGACCTGTTTCTCGCTCGGCGCGATGGGCATGGTCGGACTGCCGCCGCTCGCGGGCTTCGTCAGCAAGTTCTACCTCGGGCTCGGCGGGATCGAGGCGGGCGCGCCCTGGGTTCTGGCCGTGCTCGCCGCCTCGACGCTTCTGAACGCCGCCTATTTCCTGCCGCTTCTCTACCGGCTCTGGTTCCTGCCTCCGGCCGAGGATGCCTCGGGTGACGAACGTGCGCCGGCGCTCGTCGCACCCGCCGTCGTCACCGCCGCGGGCTCGCTGGGCGTGGGCATCCTCGCGGCCAGCGCCATCAGCCCGCTCGGCTGGGCCAACCTGATCGTCCTGCGGGGATACGCGCCATGAGCGCGCTGCTGACAGGCTCGGTCTGGCCCTTCGCGGTGCTCGTCTGGCCGTTGCTCCTGGGCCTCGCGCCGGTGGTCCCGGCCTGGCGCGTCCAGGCGCCCTGGGTCCTGCCGCTGGCGCCCCTGCCCGCGCTCGTCTTCGCGCTTTTCGGCGCGCCGGGCGCGACCGAACTGCCGCACCTCATCCTGGGCGTCGAGCTCGAGGCCGTGCCGGGCGGCGCGCTGCTTCTGGGGATGACGGCGGCGGTCTGGACGGCCGCGGGCTGGCACGCGGCGCGCACGCTCGAACGCAGCTGGCGCGCCGGGATCCTCGTGGGCTTCTGGTGCCTGACGCTGGCGGGCAATCTGGGCGTCTTCCTCGCCGCCGACGTCGTCACCTTCTACGTGGCCTTCGCCGCCGTCTCGCTCGCCGCCTGGTTCCTCGTCGTGCACGACCGCACCGAAAGCGCGCTCGCCGCGGGCCGGGTCTACATCACCCTTGCCGTCGCGGGCGAGACGCTTCTGCTCGCCGGCCTCCTGATCGGCGCGCAGGCGGCCGACAGCCTGCAGATCGCCGCCGTGCGCGAGTCGTTGGGCCAGGCACCGCTGGGCGGGCTCGCCGTGGCGCTTCTGGTCGCGGGGTTCGGCATCAAGGCGGGCCTGGTGCCGCTGCATGTCTGGCTGCCGCTGGCGCATCCGGTCGCGCCCGTGCCCGGCTCGGCGGTGCTGTCGGGCGCGATCGTGAAGGCCGGGCTGATCGGCCTGCTGCTCTTTCTTCCCGCCGGGACCGACTGGGGCGCGGTGCTGATGGGGCTCGGTCTGCTCGGCGCCTTCGCCGCCGCGCTCTGGGGGCTGACGCAGCGCAACCCCAAGGCGGTGCTCGCCTATTCCACCGTCAGCCAGATGGGGCTCATGCTGCTGCTGGTCGGGGCTGGCGTGGGCGCCGGGCAGGCGGCGGCCTTCTACGCGCTGCATCACGGTATGGCCAAGGGCGCGCTCTTCCTTCTGGTCGGCGTCGCGGTGGCGGCGTCCACCCCGCGCGAGCGGCGGGCGACGCTGGTGCTGGCCGGCGCGGTGGCCCTCTCGGTCGCCGGCCTGCCGCTGACCGGCGGGGCGCTGGTCAAGGCCGCCGCCAAGGACGGCCTCGCCCCCGCCGCCACCTTCGCCGTGACCCTCAGCGGCGCGACGACGACGCTGATCCTAGCCTGGTTCCTGCATCGGCTGGCGGTCGAGCGCAAACCCACGCCGGGGCAGAACTGGGCGGCGCTGGCGGCAGGCGCGGCGCTCCTGGCCCTTGCGGCGATGCTTGCGCCGTGGGTCCTGTGGTCCGGGGCGACGGACCTGCCCGCGGGCTACCCGCTGCGCGCCAGCGTCATGTTCGACGCCGCCTGGCCGGTGCTTGCCGGGCTTGCGCTGGCCGCACTGGTCATCCGCCGCCCGGCGCCCGAGCTTCCGCCGGGCGATCTGCTGACGGTTTCCCGGCCCCGGGCCCGGCTGCACGCGCCGCGCCGTCCGGTGGTCGTCCTGCCCACCGCGCTCGGCCGCAAGTTCGTGCGCCTGCTCATCCGTGCGCGCACGCCCGAGATGGCGCTGCGGCGCTGGTCGGCGGCGGGCGGCCTTCTGGTCGCGGGCGTCCTTCTGCTGGCAATTCTTCTTGTCGATTTCTGAGGGTCCCGCGGCGTCCCGGCTGCGCTCCTGAACGCGCCGGACACGCCCGTTTGCCCGGCCCGGCGCGAAGAAACGCCGCAATTCCCGCGGACACCCACGATATCTGGTGGTTTCGGTCACACTCCACCACAAGGCATGTCAAAAAGTCCGGCACTCCAAAATTGCCTTTTCTTTTCATATTCTGCGGTTTTCTTGTCGATTCTTTTCACTTTCATCGCCGAACGCGCAATCTTGCGACCCAGAATCGCCGCGACGGCCAGTCGGTCCGCCAGCGGACGCCCCGCCCCATCGCGCGGCCCCCGGCGCTCGGCAACGCAGGTGCTGTGCACCACCCGCCCGCACGCTAGAATAGACCCATGACTCGTCCCTCCCCGCCCCCCACCGGCTCCGAAGTCGCCGCCCGCGCCGCGCTCGAAACCCGCGACCTGGTCAAGCGTTTCCGCACCGGCGAGGGCCCGGTCGAGGTCCTGCGCGGCGTGTCCTTCACCCTCACGCCCGGCCAGTCGCTGGCCCTGACGGGCGAATCCGGCAGCGGAAAAAGCACCCTCCTGCACATCTGCGCCGGGCTCGAGCCCGCCGACGACGGCGCGGTCCTCGTCCAGGGCCACGACATCGCCCGCCTGTCCGAGGCCGAAAGCGCCGCCCTGCGCCGCGGCACGCTGGGGCTGGTCTTCCAGCAGTTCAACCTGATCCCCTCGCTGGACGTGGACCGCAACCTTTCGTTCCAGGCGCGCCTCGCCGGCCACCACGACCCCGCCCGGATCGCCGCCCTCGCCGAACGCCTGGGACTTGCGGCGCTGCTGAACCGCTACCCCGAGGAGCTTTCGGGCGGCCAGCAGCAGCGCGTCGCCATCGGCCGCTGCCTCGCCGCGCGCCCCGCCGTGGTCCTCGCCGACGAACCCACCGGCAACCTTGACGAGGCAACCGGCGACGCCGTCCTCGACCTCCTGCTCGAAGCCTGCCGCGACGCCGGCGCCGCGCTTCTCCTCGTCACCCACTCCCAGCGCCTCGCCGCGCGCTGCGACGGCCGCCTCCACCTCCAGTCCGGCCGCGTGGCCCCGGCATGACCGCCGCCGCGCTCTCGGCGCTCCTCGGCCACTGGCGGCGGCATCCGGTGCAGCTCGCCATGCTGCTCGCCGGGCTCGCGCTCGCCACCGCGCTCTGGTCCGGCGTTCAGGCGCTGAACGCCGAGGCCCGCGCCGCCTACGACCGTGCCGGCGCGCTTCTGGGCGAGGCGGAGCTTTCGCGGCTGGAAGCCCCGGCGGGCCTGATCGACCCCGCCGACTACATCGCCCTGCGCCGCGCCGGCTGGCGGGTCTCGCCCATCGTGGAGGGGCGCGCGGATCTGGGCGCGACCCGCGTCACCCTTCTGGGCATCGACCCTCTCACCGCCCCCGCCGGTCCCGCCGCGACCGACCTGCCCGAGGCCGACCCCGCCGCCTTCCTCGTCCCGCCGGGCCTGGGCTTCGCCGCGCCTGAAACGATCCGCGAGGTAGGCGAGGCCCCCTTTCCGCTGATCGCCGCGCCCGAGGTCCCGGTGGGGCAGGTGCTGGTCGATATCGCCATCGCGCAGGCGCATCTCGGCCTCGGCGGGCAGATCAGCCGCCTCACCATCCTGCCCGGCCAGCCCCGCTTCGTCCCGCCGCTGGCCGAACTGGTGCCGCATCTGCAACGCGTCGATCCGGGCGAGGAGACCGACCTCGCCGCGCTGACCGACAGCTTCCATCTGAACCTGACGGCCTTCGGGCTTCTTTCCTTCGCCGTCGGCCTCTTCATCGTCCACGCCGCCGTCGGCCTCGCGTTCGAGCAGCGCCGACCCGTCTTCCGCACCCTGCGCGCGCTCGGCCTGCCGCTCAGGCGCCTGATGGCGCTGCTCGCCGCCGAGATGTTGCTTTTCGGGCTGCTGGCGGGCAGCGCCGGGCTGGTCCTGGGCTACCTCGTGGCCGGCGCGCTTTTACCCGACGTCGCGGCGACCTTGCGCGGGCTCTACGGCGCGCCGGTGCCGGGCGCGCTGGCGTTCCGGCCGGAATGGGCGGCGGCGGGGCTGGCGATGGCGATGGCGGGCGTCCTGGTCGCGGGCGGGCAGAGCCTCGCGCAGCTCGCCCGCCTGCCGATTCTCGCCCCGGCGCAACCGCGGGCCTGGGCGCGCGCCTCGGGCCGGGCGATGCGGCTGCAGGGGGCGGGGGCGGTCGCGCTGGCGCTCGTGGCGCTGACCCTGACCTTCCGCGGCGAGGGGCTGGTTGCGGGGTTCGTCCTGCTTGCGGCGCTTCTGCTTTCGGCGGCGCTGGCCGTGCCGCTGGTCCTGGCGGCCCTCCTGTCGCTGGGCGAGCGGCTTGCGCGCGGGCCGGTCGCGCACTGGTTCTGGGCTGACAGCCGGCAGAACCTGCCGCGCCTTTCACTGGCTCTGATGGCGCTGATGCTGGCGCTTGCGGCCAATATCGGCGTCGGCACGATGGTGTCGAGCTTTCGCGCCACCTTCATCGGCTGGCTCGACCAGCGGCTGGCGGCCGAACTCTACGTCACCGCCCGCACCGAGGCCGAGGGCGAGGAGCTGCGCGCCTTCCTCGAGCCGCGCAGCGACGCAATATTGCCCGTCTGGTACGCCGAGGCCACGGTCGCCGGACGGCCCGCGCGCATCTACGGGACCAAGGATCACGCCACCTTCCGCGACCACTGGCCGCTGATCGCCGAGGGACCCAATCCCTGGGACCGGCTGGCGGCGGGCGAGGGGGTGATGATCAACGAGCAACTTGCGCGGAGCGCCGATCTCTGGCCGGGCGACGCGGTCGTTCTGCCCGGGGCGGGGCGGTTCGATGTGGCCGGGGTCTATTCCGATTACGGCAACCCCAATGCGCAGGTGATGCTGGGGATCGACGCCTTTCTTGCCGCCTTCCCGCGCGCCCCGCGGCTGAGCCACGCGGTGCGGATGGACCCCGACGAGGTGCCCGCCATGATGGCCCAGCTTCAGGATCGGCTCGGCCTGCCCGCCACGATGATGAGCGATCAGGCCCAGGCCAAGGCGGTGTCGCTGCAGATCTTCGAGCGGACCTTCGTGGTGACGCGGGCGCTCAACATTCTGACGCTGTCGGTCGCGGCGCTGGCGCTGTTTGCGAGCCTCGTCACGCTGTCGGGGATGCGCATGGCGCAGCTGGCGCCCCTGTGGGCATTGGGGCTGACGCGGGCGCGGCTGGCGGCGCTGGACCTCGGGCGGGGCATGGTGCTGGCCGCGCTGACGGCGGTACTGGCGCTGCCGGTGGGGCTGGCGCTGGCGCAGGTCTTGCTGGCGGTGATCAACGTGCAGGCCTTTGGCTGGCGGTTGCCGCTGCAGCTCTTTCCGGGCGACTGGCTGACGCTCGGGTTCTGGGCGCTTCTGGCCGCGCTCGCCGCCTGCGCGCTGCCGGCGCTGAAGCTGGCGCGCAGCGCGCCAGCCGACCTGATCCGGGTTTTCGTGCAGGAGCGCTGAGCCGCTTTTCGGGACACCGCGCCACGTCGGTATCGCGTCGGTATGACGTCGGTATCACGTCATGACGTTGCGTACGCTGGCCGGCGGCACAGCGCAACGGCTGAACAGCGCCCCGCGCCGCGCCCCGCAGGGGCGCGGCGCCC
>SLKW01000463.1 GCA_007134405.1 Paracoccaceae bacterium | reverse complement strand
GGCAGCGAGGTGCCGGTCCCAAGGGTGCACGCGCTGTGCGAGGATCCGTCGGTCATGGGATCGATGTTCTTCGTCATGGACTTCCTGCCGGGGCGGACCTTCTTCGACCCGCGGCTGCCCGGCCATGAGCCGCCGGAACGCGCGGCGATCTTCGATGCGATGAACGGCGCGATCGCGGCGATCAGCCGTGTCGACCCGGTGGCCGTGGGGCTGGGCGACTTCGGGCGCCACGGCGGCTACGTGGCCCGCCAGGTCAGCCGCTGGACCAAGCAGTACCGCGCCAGCGAGACGCGCCCGATCGCGGCGATGGACCATCTGATCGACTGGCTGCCGGCGAACATGCCCGCGGGGGACGAGGAGGTCCGGCTGGCGCATGGCGATTTCCGGCTGGACAACCTGATATTCCATCCGACCGAGCCGCGGGTGCTGGCCGTGGTCGACTGGGAATTGTCCACCCTTGGCTGCCCCTATGCCGATTTCGCCTACAACGTCATGGCCTGGCGGATCGCGCCGGGGCTCTTTCGTGGGCTCGGCGGCGCCGATCTGACCGGGACCGGCATCCCGGGCGAGGATGAATATGTCGACCTCTGGTGCCGCCGGACGGGGCGCGAGCGGCCGGAGAATTTCGACTTCTACGTCATCCTGGCGCTGTTCCGGATCGCGGCCATCCTGCAAGGGGTCGCCAAGCGCGCCGAAGACGGAACGGCGGCCGACCCGAAGGCCGCCGAGATGGGCCGCACGGCCGGGCCGCTTGCCGAGATCGCCTGGGACATGGCCAAGAGTCGCTGAAACCCCTGTGCTTGAAGCGAGCGGCGGTCCCATGGATCGCGGCTTGCGCCCATTTCCCTTGCCGCGCCCGACTGATAGAATTCCGGGTATGCGAAACCCGCCGAAAGACACACGCGTGCTGATTGCGCCGGAACCCGTCAGCCTGGCGCCGGGTCAACGGCTGGCGCGCGGCGTCTGCCGGGCGCTGGCGACGCTTGACTTCGCCACGCTGGAAGAGGTCACGCCGGAGCCGGGGTTGCGCGTCGACGTAATGGCCCTTGGCGCATCGGGCGAGATCTGGGTGGTCGAGTGCAAGTCGAGCCTGGCCGACTTCCGCGCCGACCGGAAGTGGCAGACCTACCTTCCCTGGTGCGACCGGTTCTTTTGGGCCGTACCCGGCGATTTTCCGGTGGAGTGCCTGCCGCAGGATACCGGTCTGATCCTGGCCGACGATTTCGATGCGGAAATCGTGCGCAGTGCGCCGCCTTGCCGCCTGGCCGCGGCGCGGCGCCGCGCACTGACGTTGCGCTTTGCGCGCGCCGCGGCCTATCGGCACCAGCACCTGCGCGACCCGCAGAATTAAGCCCGGACGCTCGCCGGCGCCCGGGCTTCAGTCGGCGCTGACGCGATCAGTCCGAGAAGGTCGCCAGATAGGCGTACATATCCTCGGCGCCCGAGCGCATCTGGAAGTTCATCGGCGACCGGGCGCTGGAGTCGCCGGTGAATTCGCGGATGAAGCCGGTCGGGTCTTCGACATAGGCCACGAAGTTTTCCTCATCCCAGACAAGCCCGTCGTTTCCGGCCTGAACCAGCTCGGCGCTGTAACGGAACCCGTCGACCGCACCGGCCTGCTGGCCGATGATGCCGTAAAGATTGGGGCCGACGCGTCCGCCACGCTGGATGACATCGCCATCCGGCGCGGTGATCATGTGGCAAGACCGGCACTGACGCCACTGGGCTTCGCCGGCTTCGGGGTCACCGGCATACGCAGCCCACCCGGCGAGGGTCATCGATGCGGCCGAAACGGCCATGAGCGCGGATTTCTTGAACATGACGTTCCTCATCATTGTCGGGACCAGAATTCCCCTACGGATTAGGTGACACAACCGCCGGCAATAGACAAGGTTCCGCCCGAGGTCTGCCACGGGGTCACCTCCTGCGGCATCCTGCCGCAGCTACGGCTTGAGACGGTAGCCGATGCGGAACCACCACCAGGCCAGCGCGCAGAGCGCGGCGGTGGTCAGGCCCACGACGGCAAGACCCAGGACCGGGTCGCTATCGGATCTGCCCAGAAACCCGTAGCGCGCCCCGTCGATCAGGTAGAAGACCGGGTTGGCATGGCTGAAGGTCCGCATCCAGCCGGGCAAGGCGTCGAGCGTGTAGAACGTGCCCGACAGGAAAGCCAAGGGCGTGACGATGAAGTTGGTGATGGCGGCGATCTGATCGAACTTGTTCGACAGGATCCCTGCAACGATCCCAAGCGCGCCCAGCATGCAGGCGCCGATCAGCGTGATCAGCAGAAGCCAGAGCGGATTGGCCGGCACCATCCCCAGAGCGGGCCAGAGCGCCAGCGCGATGATCACCGCGACGATCAGTCCGCGCGCCGCCGCCCCGGCCAGGAAACCCGCCACCAGTTCGCCCGCCGACAGGGGCGGCATCAACGTATCGACGATGTTGCCCTGCACCTTGGAGATCACGATCGAGGACGAGGTGTTGGCAAAGGCGTTCTGGATCACCGTCATCATCAGGATGCCCGGCGCCAGGAAGACCGTGAACTCGACCCCCATCACGGGCCCGCGCGCGGGCCCGATCGCCAGGGTGAAGATCGCCAGGAACAGTCCGGCCGTGACCAGAGGCGCGGCCAGGGTCTGCGTCCAGACCGACAGGAAGCGCAGCGTTTCGCGCAAGGCCAGCGTCCGAAGACCCAGCCAGTTCACGCGGCCGAAGCGGCGCTCGCCCATCTGGCGCGGGCTTGGCGCCCAGGATGCGCGTGTTTTCGCCCCTGATGACATTGCGAACTCCTCTGCTGCGCCGACGGGTTGCGCCTTCGGTGCGCTCCTTGTATCTCAGCCCGTCGCCGATAGAATGGGCGAAAGTCAAGACCGCGGTGGCAGATCGCCAGAAACCACCCACTTTCGGAGCCAAGAGCATGTCCTGGACCGACGAACGCGTCGAGTTGCTGAAGAAAATGTGGGTCGAGGGCAAGTCGGCCTCGCAGATCGCCAAGGAGTTGGGCTCGGTGACGCGCAACGCGGTCATTGGCAAGGTGCACCGTCTGGGCCTGTCGAGCCGCAACAGCGGCGAGGCGCCGGCGACCGAGAGCACCCCGCCCGCCGATCTGCCCGCCGCCGAGCCGGACACCGCCACGGCGCCCGCCCCCGAGGTAGAGGAGGCGCCGGCCACCGAGCCCGTACTGGAGGAGACAGAGGCCCCCGCCGCAGCACCCGCCGAGAACGTGGTGCAGATGCCGGGGCGCCGGCCCATCGTGCCGGCCGGGCAACCGCTGCCACCGCAACCTTCGGCAAACGAGATCAGCCCGGAAGCGCTGGCCAATGTACGCGAGGTCGAGAAGACCGCGCGCAAGCTCAAGCTGATGGAGCTGACCGAACGGACCTGCAAGTGGCCGATCGGCGACCCGGCCACGAGCGAGTTCTGGTTCTGCGGCCTGCCGGTCGTGGCCGGCAAACCCTATTGCGAGGCCCATGTCAGCGTCGCCTTCCAGCCGATGCAGGCCCGCCGCGACCGGCGCCGCTGAAGCGACGCGCCGAATCGCCCGGGCCCGAGGCCGACACCAGCGCCGCGATCACGACTTTCGGCACGATCATGCGCACGGCGCGCTTGGCGCCTTAATCCGTGGAATTCGTTGTATCTTAAAACATTAATCCCGTGTTAACACTCCTCACGGATAACCGGGCTGCATCCGGGGTGGAGCAACCTAATGCCGCATTCGAACCGTCTTGCCGCTTCTGAGCCGCGGTGGCCCGACAGCCGGGAAGAGCTGGCGAATGCCCGTTCGGTTCTGCTGATCGAGGCGTCCGAGGCACGTTCGCTGCTCAACCCCCGCCCCGGGGTGCAGACCGTGGTGATCACGCACCGGCGGCTGCTGTCGGCAAACATGCTTGCCATCGTGCGCCCCGATGTCATTGTCGCCCCGCTGATCGCCCCGCGATGGGATCTGGTCGAGCTCAGCGACGCGTTGAGGGGTTTTGGCTATCGCGGCACGATCCACGCGCTGACGCGGCCACTGCCGCGCGGCGAGTTGATACTGGGCGAACTTTCGGGCCTCTATCCCGATCTGGCGTTCCGCCTGCTCGAAGCCGCCTAGAACGCCACCGCGCGAGACGCTGGCGCTGAATGGCCCTCTGATGGCATGGTATTCGGGTGGCGGGGTACCGCCGCGAAAACAAGCCTATCGCAGAGGAACCGCTATGCCCGCGAAATCGAAAGCCCAGCAGAAGGCCGCCGGTGCTGCACTGTCTGCCAAGCGCGGCGAGACAAAGGTCTCGGAACTGCAGGGAGCGTCGAAGGACATGTACGAAACGATGTCCGAGCCAGAGCTCGAGGATTTTGCCAGCACCTCGCACGACGACCTGCCCGAGCGCGTCGACGGCGACGACTGAGCGCGGCGCCAGCGCACGGCTCTACCCGGACTGGACCCGAGCCCGAATCGCCATGCCCCTGCGCAGCGCGACAGGCGGTTGTCCGAAGCGCCGGCGGAACGCACGCGAGAAACTTGACTGATCGCTGAAACCGCAGCGCAGGGCGATTTCCTGCAGGGCGTGTGACGTGTCCAGCACCAACCGGCGCGCGGCCTGAAGACGCAGGTCCAGATAGGCGGCGCCAGGCCCCTGCCCCAGACCGGCGCGGAACAGCTGTTCCATCCGGCGCAAGCTGAGACCCTGGGCGCGGGAGATCGTCGCAAGTGGCAGGGGGGCTTCGAGATGCGCGCTCATCATGCGCAGGGCGTTCGAGAGCCGTGCATCCCGCGCCGCGGGAAGCATGCCCGGCCTTTGCGGGCGCGCCCCATCGACCGCAGCCTCGTAAAGAAACGACCCGGCCACCTGCGCCGCGATGGCGGGTCCGCAGCGCAGGCCGATCAGATGCAGCATCAGGTCCGCGGCGGGTGCGGCGCCGGCGGCGGTGAACCGGTGGCGCGAGATGACGAAGCGGTCGGGCACCACATCCACGCCCGGATGGGCCAAGGCGAAATCCTCCAGATCCTCCCAGTGAACCGTCGCGCGGTGCCCGTCGAGCAGCCCGGCCCGTGCCAGCACCCACGCGCCGGTATCGACCCCGCCTATTGCGCGAAAGCGCCCGGCAATCCGTGCCAGATCGGCCAGAAGTGAAGGCGTGGTCGCATCGGCGTGCCGGTAGCCGGCGATGACGATCAGGGCCTCCGAATCGCGGGCGGAGTTGAGCCGCCCCGAACTCGGCAGTTCCAGACCGCAGGTCAACGGCACCGGCGCACCGCTCGGAGAGACCACGCGCCACCGAAACCCTTCCCGCCCCAGGTGCCGATTGGCATTGCGCATGGGATCAAGGACGGACGCCACCTCAAGGATCGAGGCGCCCGGCAGAACAAGCAGCGCGATATCGAGCCGTTCGACCGATGGCGCGAAGATGCTTGCGGTTTTCGACATGAGAAATTCGTATTCCGACAACTGCCGGCCTGCAACCCTGCTAGATTGGGTCGCCACAGGAGGACCGACATGCCGCTTTCCATGAACCGCGACGTCTTCATCACCTGCGCCGTCACCGGCTCGGGCGGGACCCAGGACCGCAGCCCGCATGTGCCGCGCTCGCCCGCGCAGATAGCCGAGGCAGCGATCGACGCCGCCAAGGCCGGCGCCTCGATCGTGCACTGCCATGTCCGTGACCCCGAGAGCGGAAAACCCGCCCGCGACCCCGCGCTTTACCGCGAACTGACCGAGCGTATCCGTGATTCGGACACCGATGTCGTCCTCAACCTGACTGCCGGTATGGGCGGAGACCTTACGCTCGGCGGCACCGATGCGCCCCTGCCCCCCGTGGCCGACACCGACATGATTGGCGCCGAGGAGCGCGTGGCGCATGTCGTCGAGTGCCAGCCCGAGATCTGCACTCTCGATTGCGGTACGATGAATTTTGCCGAGGCCGACTACATCATGGTCAACACTCCGGGCATGCTGCGCGACATGGCACAGCGCATGGTCGCCAGCGGGGTGCGGGTCGAGATCGAGGCTTTCGATACCGGCCATCTCTGGTTCGCCCAGCAACTGGTGAAGGAAGGCATCATCCCCGAGCCGGTTCTGGTGCAGCTCTGCATGGGCGTCCCTTGGGGTGCGCCAGACGACCTCAACACCTTCCTTGCGATGGTCAACAACGTGCCGGCGGGCTGGCACTGGTCGGGTTTCTCACTTGGCCGCAACCAGATGCCCTATGTTGCGGCTGCGGTCCTGGCCGGCGGCAATGTCCGCGTCGGGCTGGAAGACAATCTTTTTCTGGAGAAAGGCCTGCTGGCGACCAACGCCCAGCTTGTCGAACGTGCGGCGACCATCGTGGAGAACATGGGCGCCCGTGTTATTGGGCCTGACGAAGTCCGCTCCCGCCTGCAGCTTGAAAAGCGGGCACTCAGATGATCCGCCTCGCCCTCGTCGCGCTGCTCGCGCTGGCCGCCTGCGGGCCGGTCTACCGCGACACCGGCAGGCCGATCGAGACGGTGGAGCGCCTCGACCTCGAACGCTATGCCGGGCGCTGGTACGAGGTGGCGAGCTTTCCGGTCTCGTTCCAGCGCGGCTGCACGGCGACGACGGCCGACTACAGCCTTCGGGCGGACGGGACGCTCGGTGTCGTCAACACCTGCCGGCGCGGGTCGCCCGACGGACCGGTCTCGCAGATTGCAGGCTCGGCCGAGGTGGTCGGTCCCGGCCACCTGCGGGTGCGTCTGGGCCGCATCCCCTTTCCCGGCGACTACCTGGTGCTTTGGGTCGCGGACGACTACCGCACCGCCGTGGTCGGCACGCCGCGAGGCCGAGCCGGCTGGGTGTTGCATCGCACACCACAGATCCCCGAGGAACGGCTGACCACCGCCCGCGAGGTGCTGGCCGCGAGCGGCTACGGCGTCACCCAACTTCAACGGACAATTCACTAATGCCCAAGGCAGCACTCATCGGCGGGGGGGTCATCGGCGGCGGCTGGGCCGCGCGCTTCCTGCTCAACGGCTGGGACGTCGCCCTTTTCGACCCGGATCCCCAGGCCGAACGCAAGGTGGCCGAGGTGCTGGCCAATGCCCGCGCCAGCCTGCCCGCGCTTTCCGACGTCCCGATGCCTGACGAGGGGCGCCTGACCTTCGCATCAAGCATTGAAAACGCCGTTGAAGATACTGACTACATTCAGGAGTCCGTCTCGGAACGGCTTGACCTGAAGCACAAAGTCTATACCGAGATCCAGGCCGTCACGCCCAACACGCCGCTCGGCTCCTCGACCTCGGGCTACAGGCCCTCCCAACTGCAAGAAGGGGCGACCAATCCCGCCTCCATCTTCGTCGCCCACCCGTTCAATCCGGTCTATCTGCTTCCTCTGGTGGAGCTTGTGCCCTCGGCCGTCTGCGCTCCTGGCACGATCGGACGCGCCAAGGAGATCCTTCGCAGCCTTGGCATGTACCCTCTCCACGTTCGCAAGGAAATCGACGCCCATATCGCCGACCGGTTCCTCGAGGCCGTCTGGCGCGAGGCCTTGTGGCTGGTGAAGGACGGCGTGGCCACGACCGAGGAGATCGACGAGGCGATCCGGATGGGCTTCGGCCTGCGCTGGGGGCAGATGGGTCTATTCGAGACTTACCGGATCGCCGGAGGGGAGGCTGGGATGCGGCACTTCTTGGCGCAGTTCGGCCCTTGCCTCACCTGGCCCTGGACGAAGCTCATGGATGTGCCCGAGTTCAACGACGACCTTGTGGAGCTGATCGCAGGACAATCCGATGCGCAGTCCGGGCACTTGTCGATACGCGAACTGGAACGCATCAGAGACGCGAATCTGGTGGGCTTCCTGCGCGTGCTCAAGGAGCGCGACTGGGGGGCGGGACGGGTTCTGCTGGATCACGACGCGTCCCGGCGCGCGGCCACGCCCGACCCCACGCCGGACAGTGCCGGGCCCCTGGTCATGGCCCATATGCAGGTGCTGCCGGGCTGGATCGACTACAACGGCCACATGACCGAAAGCCGCTACCTGTTCGCCTCCTCCGAAACCACGGATGCGTTCCTGCGCTTCATCGGCGCTGGCATGGACTATGTCGCCGCCGGACACAGCTACTACACCGCCGAGACTCATATCATGCATCTGGGCGAGGCGAAGCTGGGCGATCGGCTGACCGGCTCGGTCCAGGTTCTGGGCGCCGACGAGAAGCGGCTGCATGTCTTCATCCGCATCGAACGCGAAGGCGAGCCGGTCGCGACGCTGGAGCAGATGCTTCTGCACGTCGACATGACCGCCGGTCGCGCCTGCCCCGCCGCACCCGCAGTGCTCGCCCGACTTCTGCCCATCGCCGAGGCCCACAAGACGCTGCCCCGGCCCGCGGCGGTCGGGCGCCATGTCGGACAAAGGAAAACCTGATGCACTTCGCCCTGACCGACGAGCAGCGCATGATCGTCGAAACGACCCGCGCCTTCGTCGAAGCCGAACTCTATCCGCACGAGGCGCTGGTCGAGCGCACCGGGCATCTTCCGATGGAGCTGATCCGCGAGTTGCAGGCCAAGGCGAAGGAGGCCGGCCTCTACGCTGCCAACATGCCCGAGGACGTCGGCGGCGCCGGGCTCGACACGCTGTCGTGGCTTCTTTACGAACGCGAGCTCGGCCGCGCCAACTATGCGTTGCACTGGACTTGCGTTGCGCGGCCCTCGAACATCCTCCTCGCCGGAACAGCAGAGCAACGCGAGCGCTATCTCATGCCCTGCATCCGGGGCGAAACCTGGGATTGCCTTGCGATGACGGAACCCGGCGCCGGGTCGGACCTGCGCGGCATGTCCGCGACTGCCGGACCCGATGGTGGCGACTGGGTGCTGAATGGGACAAAGCACTTCATCAGCCACGCAGATATCGCGGGGTTCACCATCGCCTTCATGGCCACCGGCGAGGAAGAGACGCCGCGCGGGCGCAAAAAGAAGATTACCGCCTTCTTCGTCGACAAGGGGACCAAGGGGTTCACAGTGCGCGACGGCTACCGGAACGTCAGCCACCGCGGATACTCGAACAGCATCCTCGAATTCGACGACTGCCGCGTGCCCGCCGAGAACGTTCTGGGCGAAGTTCACAAGGGTTTCGAGGTTGCGAACACCTGGCTCGGCGCAACCCGCTTGCAGGTCGCCGCTACCAGCATCGGCCGGGCCGACCGCGCGCTGTCTCACGCAATCTCCTGGGCCGCGGAGCGACGGCAGTTCGGCCAGCAGATCGGCAAGTTCCAGGGGGTCAGTTTCAAGTTGGCCGACATGGTGACTGAGCTGAAGGCCGCCGAACTGCTGACATGGGAGGCCGGATGGAAATTTGACCAGGGCACCGTGACCGAGGCCGATATGGCCATGGCCAAGCTCAAGGCGACCGAGGCGCTGGCGATGATCGCCGACGAGGCGATCCAGATCCATGGCGGCATGGGGCTGATGGACGAACTGCCGCTCGAACGCATCTGGCGCGACGCCCGCGTCGAACGCATCTGGGAAGGCACGAGCGAAATCCAGCGCCACATCATCAGCCGCGAACTGCTGCGACCGCTGGGCGGTTGATCCATGCGCGACCTCTCGAGGCTGCTGCGCCCGCGCTCGATCGCCGTTCTCGGCAGCGGCTGGGCAGCCAATGTAATCCAGCAGTGTCGAAAGATGGGGTTTGACGGCCCCGTCTGGCCCGTGCATCCGACCCGTGCCGAGATCGCGGACCTTCCCTGTTTTCCTGCCCTGACGGCCCTTCCCGCACCGCCGGATGCGACCTTTGTCGGCGTCAACCGTCACGCGACTCTCGACGTTCTCGCCGATCTGGCGTCGATGGACGCGGGCGGCGCCGTCGCCTTCGCGTCGGGATGGTCGGAAACGGGTGCCGCCGATCTGCAGGCGCAGCTGGTGGCGGCCGCGGGCGAAATGCCGGTGCTGGGGCCGAATTGCTACGGGCTGATCAACTATCTCGACGGCGCGCTGCTCTGGCCTGACCAGCACGGTGGGCGGCGGGTGGCGCGGGGCGTGGCAATCATCAGCCAGTCGTCGAACATCGCGATCAACCTCACGATGCAGGCGCGCGGCTTACCCATCGCCTATGTCGCCTGCCTCGGCAATGCCGCGCAGACCGGGCTGGCCGATTTGGCAGCGGCGCTCCTTTCCGATGAGCGGGTGACCGCGCTGGGTCTCTATGTGGAGGGTGTCGCCGATGCACCGGCCTTGGCCGCGCTTTCGGCGGCGGCGCGCGCGGCCGGCAAGGGGATCGTCGCCATCAAGGCTGGCCGCACCGAGGCGGCGCGCGACGCGGCGGCCTCGCACACCGCGGCTTTGGCCGGCGGCGGGGGCGCCTCTTCGGCCTTTCTCGCCCAGGCGGGCATTGCCGAGGTCGCGACGCCTGCCGAATTGCTCGAGACGCTGAAGATCCTGCATGTGCATGGGCCGGGGCTCGGCCGGCGGATTTGCTCGCTCTCGTGCTCGGGCGGCGAGGCGGGGCTCGTCGCGGACCTTGCCGCGCCGATGCGCCTTGACTTCCCGCCGCCGGGTACGGAGCAGCGCGCCGCGCTCGCCGATATTTTGGGGCCGCTCGTCACCATCGCAAATCCGCTCGACTATCACACCTTCATCTGGGGCGACGGGCCGCGCACCACCGAGGTTTTTAGCACGATGCTGGCGGGCTACGACGCGGGACTGTTCATCATCGATCCGCCGCGCCCCGACCGCTGCGATCCGTCCAGCTTTGCCCCCGCGCTCGACGCCATTGAGACCGCGCAGAAGTCGACCGGCAAACCCGCGTTTCCAGTCGCCTCCTTGCCCGAGAATTTCGACGAGGCGCTGGCCGATCGCTACATCGACCGCGGCATTGTCCCCCTGATGGGGCTGGAAACGGCGCTGGCCGCAATCCGAGCCGCCCAGACGCCGCCCGGCCGCCCCGACTGGCGCCCCTGGCCAGCCGCGCCCGAACGCCCGCGCCGCCTGCTGGACGAGGCGGAATCGAAGAAGCGCCTCGCCGCGGCAGGCATCGCCATACCGCGTGGCGCGACGGCTCCCACCCTGCCCGAACTCAGGCCGCTCGTGGGTTGCCTTGCGCGCCCGCTGGCGTTGAAGGGTATGGGCTTCGCGCACAAGTCCGAGGCCGGTGCCGTGCGCCTCGGCATGACCACGCTCGAGAACGCCCCCGAAATGCCGGGCGCGAAAGGTTACCTGGCAGAAGAGATGGTCATGGACGCGGTCGTCGAGATGCTTCTGGGGATCCGGCGCGATCCCGTCTATGGTGCGACGTTGACGCTGGGCCTCGGCGGCGTGACGGCTGAGCTTTTGGCCGATACGGTCACGCTCGTCACCCCGGTCACTGGCGACGAGATCGCGGCGGCGTTGCGCGAACTCCGCCTGTGGCCGCTTCTGGACGGCTATCGGGGTCGCACCCGACCGGACTTGAACGCGCTGATCGACGCCGCGCTGAGACTGCAAGCAATGCTGGCCGACACCTCGATACTACAGGAAATCGAAATCAATCCGCTGATGGTCCGCGCAAGCGGCGCGGTCGCCGTGGACGCTGTCATTTGGGAGGATACGACATGATGCAGATGCGAACCGACGGTCCCGTGAAGACCCGCCGCGAGGGTGGCGTCATCGAGGTAACGCTCGACCGGCCGAAAGCCAACGCGATCGACCTCGCCACCAGCCGCATCTTGGGCGAGGTTTTTCGCGACTTCCGCGACGACGACGCGCTGCGCGTCGCCATCCTGCGTGCCGCGGGTGAGAAGTTCTTCTGTCCTGGGTGGGACCTGAAAGCCGCGGCCGACGGCGATGCGGTCGATGGCGACTATGGCGTCGGCGGCTTTGGCGGGCTGCAGGAACTGCCGCAGATGAACAAGCCGGTAATCGCGGCCGTGCAGGGGATCGCCTGCGGCGGCGGGTTGGAATTGGCGCTTTCGTGCGACCTGATCCTTGCCTCGCAGACCGCCTCCTTCGCGCTGCCGGAAATAAGGTCCGGCACGGTGGCCGATGCCGCCTCGATCAAGTTGCCCAAGCGGATCCCGTACCATGTAGCCATGGATCTGTTGCTGACGGGACGCTGGTTCGACGCCGAGGAAGCGCACCGTTGGGGCCTCGTGAAGGAGGTCTGCGCGCCCGAGGAGCTGATGCCGAAAGCGTGGGATCTCGCGCGACTGCTCGAATCCGGCCCGCCGCTGGTCTATGCCGCGATCAAGGAGGTCGTACGCGAGGCCGAGGACATGCGGTTCCAGGATGCGCTCAACCGGGTCACGAAGCGCCAGTTCCCGACGGT
>SLKW01000198.1 GCA_007134405.1 Paracoccaceae bacterium | reverse complement strand
GTGGGGTCGATCTCGCATCTGGCGATGGAGATGGTGGCGCTGGCAAGCGAGACCGACATCGAACATATCCCCTACACCTCCTCGCCCGAGGCGGTCCAGGCAGTGATCGGCGGTGAGGCGCAAATGGCGACCATGCCGCCGCTTGCCGTTCTCAGCCACGCCGAGGAGGGCACGCTGAAGCTGCTCGCCCAGACTTCGGCTGAACGGATGGACATTGTCACCGACGTGCCGACCTTCGCCGAACTGGGCCTCGAGGATGTGCAGGCCGAGGCATGGAATGCGCTCGTCACCACCGCTGGCGTGTCTGACGAGGTCGTCGAACGGCTCCACGATGCCTTGGCCGAGCTTCTGGCCGACGAGGAAATGCAGGCTCGGATCAGCGATCTGGGTTTCCAACCGGTGCAGATGACCCCTGAGGAGTTCCAGGAACGCATCGACGAGGAAACGCCGCGCTGGCGGTCGGTGCTGGAAGCGGCCGGGCTGCTGGATGGCTGACGACAGAGATGAGGCGCCGCTTAGGAGGCGTCTCGCTCGACGGGGGGTGATTGGAGGGGGGGTGGCGCTCGCCATCGGCCTTTGGGTGATGGCCGAGGCTGGAGGCTACACGATGGGTACCGCGCGGCGAATGGGGCCGGGCTATTTCCCGACACTGCTTGGCGCGTTGATGGCAGGTCTGGGCGCGGCCCTTGCGGCGCTCGGGCTTTGGCGCCCGGAGGCGCCGGCGGAGGATGAGGAACACCCCGACCCCCGGGCGCTGCTCTCGGTTTTGGCAGGACTTGCCACTTTTGCCCTGCTACTTCCGCGGGCCGGATTGGTGCCAGCCATCGTGGGCCTTGTCGCGATCGCCGCGCAGGGGTCGGGGCAGATGAGGCCGGTAGGCAGCCTGGTTCTGGCGGCATTTCTGGCGGCGATCGCCTGGACGGTCTTTCGGCTTGGCTTGGGTTTGCCGCTGCCGGCCTTTGCGGGCCAATTTTGATGGACCTCTTCACCAATCTGGCGCTGGGGTTTCAGACGGCGCTGTCGCCCTCGGCTCTGTTCTTCTGCTTCATTGGCGTCACGTTGGGCACGCTGATCGGCGTCCTGCCGGGGATCGGAGCGATGGCCGCCATCGCCATGCTACTGCCAATCACCTATCATGTGCCGCCCACCGAAGCACTGATCATGCTCGCCGGCATCTATTACGGCGCGCAGTACGGGGGCTCGACGGCCTCGATCCTGCTCCGCCTGCCGGGCACGCCACAGGCAGCGGTAGTGACGCTCGACGGCTATCCGATGGCGCAGCAGGGCAGAGCGGGCGTGGCGCTTTTTATAACGACCATCGCCTCCTTCGTTGGATCGGTCCTCGGGGTGCTGCTCCTCGCCGGGTTCGCACCGCTGCTGGCACGCGCGGCGACGGCGTTCCAAGCGCCTGAGTATTTTGCACTGATGGTCCTGGGTTTGATGGCGGCTGCACTGCTGACCCAAGGATCCCCGATCCGTGCGCTAATCATGGTAGTGGCGGGGTTGTTGCTGGGCACGGTCGGAACCGATCTGCAGACTGGGACTTTCCGGTTCGTCTTCGGCCGCGCGGAACTCGTTGATGGTATCGGACTGGTCGCTATGGCGATGGGACTCTTCGGCGTTTCGGAGGTGATTGCCAACGCCGCGCGCCGTGGCGCGCCCGCCACGCGTCGACCGACCTGGCGCGAAATGATACCGACCCGCGCAGACTGGCGGGCCGCCTCGCCCGCGATGCTGCGCGGAGCCGGCCTAGGGGCGGGCTTCGGGGCGCTTCCGGGCACCGGTTCGTCCATCGCGTCGTTCGTGTCTTACGCAGTTGAAAAGCGCGTTGCGCGCGACCCCTCGCGCTTCGGCAAAGGCGCGATCGAGGGCGTTTCGGCCCCCGAGGCTGCCAACAATGCCGCCGCCCAAACCGCCTTCATTCCGACGCTGACCCTTGGCGTCCCTGGCGACGCGGTCCTGGCGTTGATGCTAGGCGCGTTAATTATCCATGGCATCATCCCAGGCCCCGGCCTGATTGAAGCGCAACCCGCGCTGTTCTGGGGGCTGGTGGCCAGCTTCGTCGTCGGGAACATGCTGCTTCTGATCCTCAACCTGCCGCTCATTGGGCTCTGGATCTCGATTCTGCGCATTCCCTACCATTTGCTCTACCCCGCGATCCTGGTTTTCATTTGCATAGGGGTTTTCTCGATCCGGAACTCAGTATTCGACATCTGGGTCGTGATCGTCTTCGGCGCCATTGGCTACGGGATGCGCCTGCTTCGATTCGAGCCGGCACCGCTTCTGCTCGGCTTCATACTTGGCCCGTTGTTGGAGCAATACCTGCGCCGCGCGATGACTGTGTCGCGCGGCGATCCGTTGGTTTTCCTGGAGCGCCCGATCAGCGCTGTGTTTCTCGGATTGGCGGTGGCGTTGCTGGTATGGACGCTGGCCACAGGGCTGCGACGCCGCTCTTCGGTAACATCGCCTTGAGTTTTAGCTGTATTTGGCAAGACAGGCCCGACACCCAAGCGTCTGAAAACAAAAGGCCTCGATGCGAATGCATTGGTCTTGCATGAAAAATGGTGAGCCCGGAAGGATTCGAACCTTCGACCAATTGATTAAAAGTCAACTGCTCTACCACTGAGCTACGGGCCCGCAACGGGCGCGGTGTAGAAAGAAGCGCGGGCGGGGTCAAGTCCGAAAACGGGCCCACCGGGCGCGAGCGCCGGTACTGGTGCGATCACTGCGTTTCGACTATATGCGCCGCATGAACAAACTGCCGGGCTTGTCAGGCCTCTCCTTTCGCAAAATGCATGGAGCAGGGAACGACTTCGTGCTGATTGACTCGCGTTCGCACGAGGCGGTCATGACGCCTGTGTTGGCACAGGCGATCGGCGACCGGCATCGGGGTGTGGGCTTCGATCAACTGGCCGAACTGCGCGGCGAGGTGGGCGGGGCACTGACCCTTGATTTCTGGAACGCAGATGGCGCGCGCGCAGGGGCCTGTGGTAATGCCACCCGCTGTGCGGCCGCATTGGTGATGGACGAAACAGGACGCGACACGCTTGCCATCGACACCGTGCGGGGCCGCCTGACGGCGGAACGGCGCGACGGTGCGATCTGGGTGAACATGGGTGCACCAATCTTCGACTGGCAGGCGATTCCACTCGCTCGGGCGGTTGATCCGGCGTTTCTGCCGCTGGAGGGTAGTC
>SLKW01000268.1 GCA_007134405.1 Paracoccaceae bacterium | reverse complement strand
GGCTGTCCCAGGTGCGGTTGACCTGCAGGCGCATGCCGATCGGATTGACCTTCTGACCCATTACGCTTGCTCCTCGCGCTCACGCACCTTGATGGTGATCTCGGAAAACGGCTTCATGATCCGGCCAAAACGCCCGCGGGCGCGCGGACGGCCGCGCTTCATGACCAGGTTCTTGCCAACCCAGGCCTCGGCGACAACGAGGTTATCGACATCAAGCCCATGATTGTTCTCGGCATTCGCAACCGCCGACTGGAGACACTTCTTCACGTCGATCGCGATACGCTTCTTCGAGAAGGTCAGATCGGCCATCGCCTTGTCGACCGGCTTGCCGCGGATGAGGCCAGCGACCAGGTTCAGCTTCTGTGGCGAGGTTCGCAGCATGCGCAGCTTCGCCATCGCCTCGTTCTCGGCCACGCGGCGCGGATTTGGTTCCTTACCCATGGCTTACTTCCTCTTGGCTTTCTTGTCGGCCGCGTGCCCGTAGTAGGTGCGCGTCGGCGAGTATTCACCGAACTTCTGACCGATCATGTCTTCCGACACGTTCACCGGGATATGCTTCTTGCCATTGTAGACACCGAAGGTCAGACCGACGAACTGCGGCAGGATGGTCGAACGGCGCGACCAGATCTTGATGACTTCGTTGCGCCCCGATTCGCGTACCTTCTCTGCTTTCTTCAGCACATAGGCATCGACAAAGGGACCCTTCCAAACTGAACGTGACATGGATCAGCGACCCTTCTTCTTGGCGTGGCGCGAGCGGAGGATGAACTTGTCCGTCGCCTTGTTCGACCGTGTCCGGCGCCCCTTGGTGTCCTTACCCCAAGGCGTGACCGGCGTCCGGCCGCCCGAGGTGCGCCCCTCGCCACCGCCATGCGGGTGGTCGATCGGGTTCATCGCCACACCGCGAACACTCGGGCGCTTGCCCAGATGGCGGTTGCGACCGGCCTTGCCGAGGTCCTGATTCGAATTGTCGGGGTTCGACACTGCGCCGATCGTGGCCATGCATTCCTGCCGAACCATCCGCAACTCGCCCGAGCTCAGCCGGATCTGCGCATAGCCACCGTCGCGGCCGATGAACTGCGCATAGGTGCCGGCAGCGCGCGCGATCTGTCCGCCCTTGCCGGGCTTCAACTCGACATTGTGGACGATTGTCCCCAGTGGCATGCCAGAAAACGGCATCGCATTCCCGGGCTTCACGTCCACCTTCGCGCCGGCGACCACCTTGTCGCCAACGGCCAGACGCTGCGGCGCGAGGATGTAAGACTGTTCGCCATCTCCGTAGCGAATGAGTGCGATGAAGGCCGTGCGGTTGGGGTCGTATTCAATCCGCTCGACCGTCGCCGGGACGTCGAACTTACGCCGCTTGAAATCGACGATGCGATAGAGCCGCTTTGCGCCCCCGCCCACGCGGCGCATCGTGATCCGTCCGGTGTTGTTCCGCCCGCCCGATTTGCTCAGACCCTCAGTGAGGGCCTTCACGGGGCGACCTTTCCAAAGCTCCGAACGGTCGATCAGCACCAGCCCGCGCTGGCCAGGCGTCGTCGGCTTGTACGACTTGAGTGCCATGCTTTCTGTCTTCCGTCAGCTTCGGACCCAAAGGTCCCGTTTCGTCTATGGGCGGCTCAAGCCGGCCCGTACTTCGATGGCGCGCGCAGGCGCCACCATGAACGAACCAGCGGCCCCGAATTCCGGAGCCGCTGAGTCGCGCCTCTTTATCAAAGGCCCGTCGTCACGTCGATAGCGTTGCCTTCCTCGAGCGTCACATAGGCCTTCTTCACATCGCGGCGCCGCCCGAGCTGGCCGCGGAAGCGCTTGACCTTGCCTTTGGCGACTGTCGTGTTGACGGCTTTCACCTTGACGCCAAACAGCGCCTCGACCGCTTCCTTGATCTGCGGCTTGTTGGCGTCGATGGCGACTTCGAAGACGACAGCGTTGGCTTCCGAGGCCATCGTCGCCTTTTCGGTGATGACCGGCTTGCGGATCACATCGTAATGTTCGGCTTTCGCGCTCATGACAGTCGCGCCTCCAGAGCTTCGACACCCGCGCGGGTGAGAACAAGCGTGTCCCGCTTCAGGATGTCATAGACATTGGCCCCCATCGAGGGCAGAACGTCGACCCCGTCAAGATTGCGGGCCGCACGGGCGAAATTCTCGTTCACCTCGGCACCGTCGATGACCAACACCTTGCGCCACCCGAGATCCTTGGCCGCTTTGGCCAGGGCCCCGGTCTTGCCGTCGCCGAAGTCAGAGGTATCCAGCACCACCAGCTTGCCAGCTTGCGCCTTTGCCGAAAGCGCGTGCTTAAGACCCAGAGCACGAACCTTTTTCGGCAGATCAAAGGCATGGCTGCGCGGAACCGGTCCCTTATAGGTACCGCCCTTGCGGAAGATCGGCGCGCCACGATCGCCATGACGCGCTCCACCGGTGCCTTTCTGCCGGTAGATCTTCTTGGTCGAATACGACACGTCCGAACGGCCCAGCGTCGAATGGGTGCCGGCCTGGGCCTTCGCCCGCTGCCAACGAACCACCCGATGCAGGATATCGGCGCGCGGCTCGAGGCCGAAGATCGCGTCGTTCAGCTCAACCTCGCCGGCAGGCGAGGCATCGAGCTTGATCACTTCGGTTTTCATTTCTCGTCTCCTTCGGGCGCGGGCGAGTCGCCCCCGTCCTTGGCCAGATCCTGTTCGGCCTCCTCGAGCGCCGCTTCCTGCGCCGCGGCTTCGGCCTCAAGCTGCGCCTGACGCGCCGCTTCTTCCTCGGCAAGTGCCTGGGCGGCAGCCTCTTCGGCGGCCTTGCGTGCGGCATCGGCAGCGGACTTCAGCGCCGCGGGGAGGATGGCGTTCTCAGGGAAGGGCTTCTTGACCGCATCCTTGATCGTGACCCATCCGCCACGTGACCCCGGTACGGCGCCCTTGACCATGATGAGGCCGCGCTCGCTATCGGTCTTGATGACCTGAAGATTTTGCGTGGTCACCCGGACGGCACCCATGTGACCCGCCATCTTCTTGCCTTTGAACACCTTGCCCGGGTCCTGGCACTGACCGGTCGAACCGTGGCTGCGATGGCTGATCGACACACCGTGCGAGGCCCGCAAACCGCCAAAGTTGTGCCGCTTCATCGCGCCTTGAAACCCCTTGCCGATCGAGGTTCCGGCGACATCGACGAACTGGCCGGCGAAATAATGGTCGGCGGTGATCTCCTCGCCCACCT
>SLKW01000010.1 GCA_007134405.1 Paracoccaceae bacterium | reverse complement strand
GGGACGAAATCGATTGCCATCCGGCCGCGATAGGTTGCGACCGCGTCAGCGACCGTGCGCTTGGCGGCATCGACCTGCGCACGTGTCGGCAGTAGGGCAGCCCGGTTGGCCAGTGCCCAGCCGTAGAACTGCACGCATGCGACCTCGACCCGGCGCGCACCGAGTTTGGCCGCAAACTCGATCGTTGCGGCAAGATCATCGAGGTTCTGCCGGTGCATCACAGCGTTCACCGTCAGGGGCAGTCCTCGCGCTGTAATCGCCCGCGCCACTGTAAGCTTGCGGTCGAACCCGCCGCGATAGCCGCCGATGCGGTCGGCGGTGCCCGCGCGCGCCCCCTGCAGCGACAGCTGCACATGATCGAGGCCGGCGGCCTCGAGTGCGTCGAGCCGCGCTTCGGTCAGCCCGATGCCCGAGGTGATGAGATTGACATAGAGGTCCGTCGCCCGGGCCGCCGCCACCAGTTCCTCAAGATCGCGGCGCGACGCGGGTTCGCCGCCCGAGAGGTGGATTTGCAGAACGCCCAGCCCCGCTGCTTCGGTGAAGACCCGCGCCCATGTGGCGGTGTCCATCTCGACATCGCGGGCCGCCAAGTCCAGCGGATTCGAGCAGTAGGGGCAGGCCAGCGGGCAGCGATGCGTCAACTCCGCCAGCAGCGCGATGGGGGCAGGGGGTGGGGGCAGGTCACGCATCGGAGTAATCCACGAGGCGCTGCGCCTGCAAATCGTCGAGAAACTCCCGCACATCGCCGGCGACCTCGTCGCGCGGCGCGCCGAAGCGTGCGGCCAGCCGGTCGGTCAAGTCTGAAAGCCGCGAGCTTTCGCCAAGTTCACTCAGGATCGCCCACCCGATCTCGTCAAGCACCAGAACGCGTTCCGGCCCCAGAAGAACTGGCACGCCGCGGACCCGGTCCTGGTGCAGACGGACACCGCGAGGCATCCGGACGACCGGATCGGTGATTGCGGTCAGAGCGAGTGCGCCCGTCATTGCGAAAGCCCTTCGCCAGGGCGCCAGGCACCCGGCGGGATGTGGCCTTCGACATAGCCATGCCACAGCGCATCAAGCTGCGCCCAGAGGATATCCGTCTTGAGGGTCAGCGCGGCGATCGCAGCCTCTTGATCGGGGCGGGTCAGGGCGTGATCCAGCACCCAGTGGAGCGTGAAGTTCACGTCCTTCGGAGCTTCGTTCAGCCTCTGGCGGAAATAGGCAAGCGTTTCGGGCGTCGCAAAGCCGTAGTGCGCAAGCAACCCCTCGATCCGACGCGTGTGGATCGCGGGCGCGAACATTTCGGTCAGCGACGAGGCCATGGCGGCGATGAGGGGCGCTTCGCGCACGAAGCGGACATAGGCATCGACGGCAAAGCGTGTCGCCGGCATGACGCCCCGACCGGACGCGACATAGTCAGGGTCCAGGCCCACGCCCTCCGCCAGCTTCAGCCAGCGCCGGATGCCGCCGCCTTCTTCAAGCCCGCCATCGTGATCGTCAATCCGGCTGCGCCAGATCCGGCGCAGCTGCGGATCGGTACAGCGGGACAGGAATGCCGCATCCTTCATCGGGATCGACGCCTGATAGTACCAGCGATTGATCACCCATGCCTGCACCTCATCCATAGTGCAGGCGCCGGAATGCAACCGGTGATGAAACGGATGCTTGTCGTGGTAGCGTTCATCGCCGATGCGGCGCAGTCGCGCCTCAAGGGCGTCGCGCCGAAGGGACTGGTTGGTCACAGCGCGATCTCCATGCCGTCATGCGCCAATTCCCAGCCGGCCGCCGCCAATTGCGCGCGCTCGGGCGATTCCGGCATCAGAACCGGGTTGGTATTGTTTATGTGTATATAGACGCGTCGGCCGCGCAGATACGCCAGCCGCGCGAGGCTCCCGTCCGGCCCGCTCATCGCCATATGTCCCATTCGAGCCCCTGTCTTTTTCCCGGTTCCGGACCGAAGCATATCGTCGTCGACCCAGACAGTGCCGTCGAAGAACAGTACATCAGCCTCGGTGAGCCGGTTGCATAACCAGTCCGGCAGATCGGCGCACCCAGGTACGTAGTGAAAGACCCCAGCGGCACTTTCGATTCGAAGCCCGATCGTTTGCTCGCCCAGCTGTCGGGTTTCCGGCCCCTCGGCAAACCCTTCGCCTTCCATGTAGAGCGGAACCTTGCCTGGAACCGTGTACGCAGTGACGGTCAACCCCGGGAGCGGCATGAAGGCTTCATCCATCGCGATCCTGTGCCGGGTCACCAGTTCAGGATCAAGCACGCCGAAGACCGGGTTCGCAGCAAGCACGTCCAGCGTGGCAGACGTGGCAA
Organism: Paracoccaceae bacterium; assembly: GCA_007134405.1. GTDB lineage: Bacteria > Pseudomonadota > Alphaproteobacteria > Rhodobacterales > Rhodobacteraceae > Pararhodobacter. The sequence goes on along the minus strand of SLKW01000010.1, from coordinate 914 downwards.
AGAGCCCGAATGCCGTCTTTTCTCGCAGGCTCAGGAGGCCCGCGACATGGTCGACATCTCCATTTGTGACAACAACCGCACGCAGGGGGCTCTCACGAATCCCGGAAGGGTGCAGCACTTCAGTGGCTTGAAGCTGCACGCGCAGATCCGGCGACGCATTGAGTAGAACCCACTCCTTACCGCCAGCCGACACGGCAACCGACGACTGCGTCAGATCGGGGATCCGCCCCTGACGCGCCGCGGCGCAGATCGTGCAGCCGCAGTTCCACTGAGGCAGGCCACCACCGGCGCCTGCCCCAAGGACTCGAATGAACATGCGCCGAAGCGCCGATTCAGATCACGTCGTCCGAGCGCCGCTCATCCTCGGCGGGACCGTACATGTTGATCTCCATGCCGCAGGCGATCAGTTTCGCGACGGGTTTCTTCCAGGCCATGTGCTTTCTCCTCCTGATCACTGGATCGCCGCGGGTCACCATGACCCGACGACGGGGATGCTAGCACACAATCCGAAATCCAGCGTTCCGGCCATCTGACGACACGAGCGACGCACGCTATGTTCATCTCTGGCCATGGCCATCGGATCGGTGCCATTACCTGGCCGCGCCACCTTCGATGGCGCGACCCTGTAACTCAGTTAGGGGTGATCCGGTAAATGTCACCCTCGTCGATGGCCACATAAAGGCTGTTGTCCGGTCCCATCACCAGCGAACGGAACCGTCCGGGCTCCATCGGCAGGGGGAATTCCGTGGCCTCGGCCGAGGCACCGTCCTCTGCGATGTCCATCACGTCGATTCGCTGGCCCGGGGGCGTGCCCCCGAATCCGATGCCCATGTAGCCCACGACCAGCTTGTCTTCCCATTCGCCCCAGTGGTCGCCCGACAGATAGGCTGCGCCCGCGATCCCCTGCGACAACT
>SLKW01000085.1 GCA_007134405.1 Paracoccaceae bacterium | reverse complement strand
CCGGCAACGCCGTCGCTGCCTCGCTCGCTGCGGTCGATGCCGGGGCGCGGCAGATCCAGGGCACGCTCAATGGGCTGGGAGAGCGCTGCGGCAACGCGAACCTGATCACGCTGATCCCGACGCTGCTGCTGAAGCCGCCCTATGCCAGCCGCTACGAGACGGGCGTGAGCGATCGGGCATTGACCGCCCTGGTGCGGGTTTCGCGCCAGCTCGACGACATCCTGAACCGCGTGCCGCTGCGCAGCGCTCCTTACGTCGGCGCCTCGGCCTTCGCGCACAAGGCCGGGCTGCATGCCAGCGCCATCCTGAAGGACCCCGCGACCTACGAGCACATCGATCCGGCGTCGGTGGGGAATGCCCGCATCATCCCGATGTCCAACCAGGCCGGGCAGTCGAACCTGCGCGCCCGGCTCAAATCCGCAGGGATCGAGGTCGCGCCGGGCGATGCGCGACTCGCCCGCATCCTGGAGATCGTGAAGGAGCGCGAGGATCAGGGCTATGCCTATGACGGTGCGCAGGCCTCGTTCGAGCTGCTGGCGCGCGCTGAACTAAGGCTTCTGCCCGACTATTTCGAGGTCAAGCGCTACCGCGTGACGGTCGAGCGGCGGAAGAACCGCTACGACCGGATGGTCAGCGTCTCCGAGGCGGTGGTGGTGGTCAAGATCGGCGGGCAGAAGATGCTATCGGTCTCGGAAAGCATGGACGCGTCGGGTTCGGATCGCGGCCCGGTGAACGCGCTAGCCAAGGCTCTGGCCAAGGATCTGGGCCCCTACCAGCACGCCATCGACGACATGAAACTCGTCGATTTCAAGGTCCGCATCACACAGGGTGGTACCGAGGCGGTCACCCGCGTCATCATCGACAGCGAGGACGGGCAGGGGTTGCGTTGGTCCACTGTCGGCGTCTCGCCCAACATCGTCGATGCTTCCTTCGAGGCCTTGCGCGAGGCGATGGTCTGGAAGCTGATGCACGACCGCGTGGAGCCGGTGGGGTGAGCGATATCTTCGCGCTCTTCGAACTGCTCGACCGCGCCGGACCGGGCGATACCGAGAGCCTGTGCTGGGCGCTCGATGTCGCGGGGACTGGCCCTGACGCAACAGTGCTCGACGCAGGCTGCGGCACAGGCGCCGACCTGGCCACGCTTCTGGCGGCGGTGCCGCGGGGCAGGGTGGTCGCGGTCGACAGCGCCCCCGCCTTTGTTGCACGCGTGCGGGCGCGATACCCGCGGGTCGAGGCGCATGTCGCCGACATGGCCAACCCACCGGGCGGTCCCTTCGATCTGATCTGGTCGGCCGGCGCAGTCTACAATCTGGGCGTGGCCCGCGCACTTTCCTCCTGGCGTGCGCATCTCAAGCCTGGCGGGCGCGTCGCCTTTTCCGACCTCTGCTGGCGTGTGCCGGACCCGCCCGAGCCCGCGCGCAACTTCTTCGCCGCGGAGGGTGTGACTCCGATCGGTGCCGCAGACCTTGCCGCGCTGGTCTCGCAGTCGGGATGGCGGGTTCTCGGTGCCCGCTGGCTGGGGGCTGCCGGCTGGGCTGCCTATTACGATCCGCTCGAGGAGCGGCTGGCAACGTTTTCGGGTGATCCGCAGTTGACCGACGGCTTCCGGGCCGAGATCGCGCTTTGGCGCGAGCACGCAGGGAGCTACGACTATCGTCTCATCGTGGCGGAGCCGGCATGACGAGTGCGGTACAAACCCCGATTTGTGCAGATGGTCGGGTATGAGTCGCGACGCCGACATCGCCGCCTGCGCCGCGATTGTCGAGCGCGGCGATCCCGATCGCTTTCTGGCGGTCATGGCCGCACCGTCATCGGCGCGGCCGGCGCTGCTGACACTCTATGCCTTCAACCTCGAGATCGCGCGCGCTCCCTGGGTTACGAAGGAACCGCTCATTGCCGGCATGCGTCTGCAGTTCTGGCGCGACGTGGTCTCGGGGGCGGGCGCGGAGCCGCCGCGGGCGCATGAGGTAGCCGGGCCCATCGCCGATCTGATCACGTCAAGATCGCTGCCCAAGCCGATGTTTCAACAGATGATCGATGCGCGCGAGCAAGACCTGGAGCGGGCTCCGTTTGCCGACCTGTCCGCCCTTTGGGTCTATCTGGAAGCGACCTCCGGCAACCTGATGGCGCTCTCCGTCCGCGCGCTCGGAGGGGCCGCGGATGCGCCCGCGCGCGCCATCGGCAGTGCTCAGGGACTGGCGAATTACCTGCTGGCGATTCCCGCACTCGAGGCGGCGGGCCGCCTTCCGTTGCCTGACGGCCGGCCCGACACGGTTGCCGACCTGGCGCGCGACGGCCTCGACCGCCTGGCGCGTGCCGGCCGGGTCGCGGGGCAGGGGCGCGCGGCGCTGCTTGCGGCATGGCAGACGAAGGCGATCCTCAAGCAGGCCGCCGCAGATCCCGCCGCTGTCGCGGAAGGCCGCTTGGAGCAATCCGAGTTTCGCCGGCGCGGCATCCTGCTGTGGCGCAGTCTCATTGGCCCATGATGGCGCCGCCGGACGGCGCTATCGCTGGCGCCAGCGCGCCATGTTCGCCTGACCTTCGGCAAGCAGGGTCAGTGCCGCCGACGGACCCTGATAGGACTGGATCTCGCGCAACTGCTCGCCCACGAAGTAGCGGCGGGTCAGCGCCTCCAGCTTGTCGGGCTCGACGAATTGCGCGATGCCGCCCTCGCCGAAGGCGCGGCGGGTGCGATCCTTCATGATCGACATCTGGCGATCGAGATCCATCTGCCCGAAGCCGGTGGGCAGTTGGAAAGCCGATTCAAACACCTTGCGCAGGCTTGGGGTGCCGAGGATCCGCAACCAGCGCGCATCCTCGGACATGTCGCGCTCGGCCAATTCGGTGAGGTCGCTCCGCAGCGCGAGCGCCATGCGCATCGACTCGTCCTGCTCGCCCACGGCGATCTCGAACTGGCGGGCGTGGAACGCCTTGACGATCCGCTCGGCGAAGTCGGGCGCGCCGGTCTTGGGGCCCTCGGGATCGGCGAAGCCGAACGCGCGCGCCAATTCGGCGTAGCGCTTGTCGGAAAGCCGGTTGGCGAAGCTGCGCGGCTCGTCCATCGGGCTTTCGAGAATCCGCTGGATGAACGCGCGATTGGGCAGATCGTCGCCCAGGCCAAAGGCACCGAGCGCCACGCGCAAAAGCCGCCGATCGGCAACCAGATCGGCGGCGGTCTCGATCTTGCCAATGTTGGCGCGGAAATACCCTTCGTCCCGTT
>SLKW01000073.1 GCA_007134405.1 Paracoccaceae bacterium | reverse complement strand
TCCGATCCGGGCCCTGTCTACGCTGACAGCGCCTATCGCGGCGCCCGCTTCGCCGAGGCGGTGCGCGCACGCGGCGGCGTGACGCGCGTCGCCCCGACCTCTTGGTGGGGTCGCACGGGCGACGAGAACACGGCGGCAGCCTTCGCCGCCGAGGTCAAGGCCGTCCATCGCGTCCGGTCGCAGATCGAGAAGATCTTCGGCACCTGGAAGCGCAGCTACGGTCTGCGCCGGATGCGATGGCGCGGCCTCGCCAGGGCCGCACTACAGGTCCGCCTGACCGCCATCGCCTACAATCTCAGGCGCAGCATCAGCGGCGCTTGAGGCCGAAGCCGGGCCGCAGGCCCGAGACCGAACTTATCGTCCCGTTCCATGTGCAGATCAGGAACCCTCAGACGCGCTCCGCAGCACGAGCAGGGTTCTCAACACACTCAAAACCTCTACAAAAAACAGAAAAACGCCATCCGCGCACAGGTCTCATATTGCGATAGCCGCCATTTGCCCAATTACGGTCACACGCGAGCCACATGGATCAGGCTCCTTCCAATTCACGCGCCAGCAGACGCATATCTGTTCACGGCCGTCACGATCATCACCACCGCACTGCCCGCTGATTTTCTGCTCCTGTTCACATCAGGAAAATGATCGCAAGCCCCAGTGGTAGGGCCGGCAGGCGTAGGAGGTCCCACATCATCGTCTTCCTCGCCCCGATTGCTGCGTAGCTGATCAGATAGAGGCCCGCGGCGATCTTGGCCATCGCCGCGAGCGCCTCGACCGGCGTGGCGGCCAGTTCCAGAAGAGCGGGATTGGCAATGAACCCCAGCGGCACGATGAAGAGACCGACGCCCAGCCGCATGGCGTTGCCGGCCACGGGCAGCCAAGGCGTCCGGGCGATGCCGGCGGCGATGAACACGTTGCCGCAGACCGGCGGGGTGATCGTGCACAAAAGCGCGTACCAGAAGACGAACAGATGCGCGTAAAGCTCCGGCACGCCCATGCCGACCAATGCCGGCGCAGCGACGGCGGCGCAGATCACGTAGGCCGCGGTCGTCGGCAGCTCCATCCCAAGCACGAGCCCGGCGAGCGCGGTCAGCAGCAACGCGATCCACAGCGTGTTGCCTGAAACCGACAGAATGATGGACGTGAGCTTCACGCCCAGCCCGGTCATGTTGAAGACGCCGACGACGATGCCCGCGCAAATGATAACCGCGGCGATGATCGCGACCTGCTGCGCGGCGGTGAGCAGCGCAACCAGCGTGCGCTGCCACCAGCCGGCGAGCGAGAAGCGCCCGTCGGCATCGAACGCGAGCGTGAGCCAGGTCACCAGCGACGCGAAGACGGCGGCATAGGCCAGCGTGTAGCTGGTGAACTTGAGCGTGCCTAGCAGGATGCCGAAGGGCAGAAGGAAGAACGGCACCGACTTCGCCACCGCCATCCAGCCGGGCAACGCGGATTTCGGCAGCGCGGCCAGATTGTAGCGCAGCGCATAGACATGCACGCCAAACCAGGCCGCCATGAAGAAGAGGATCGCCGGCAGAAGCGCCGCGACCATGATCTCGGTGTAGGGCACGCGCACCAGTTCGGCCATGACGAAGACGCCCGCGCCCATCACCGGCGGGAGGATCTGCCCGCCGGTGGAGGCCACGGCCTCGGTCGCGGCGGCAAGCTGAGGCGGATATCCCAGCCGCTTCATCGCCGGAATGGTGATCATTCCCGTCGTCGCCGTATTCGCAGCCGCCACGCCAGAGATTGAGCCGTAGAAGGCCGAGGAGAGGATCGCCACCTTCGCAGCCCCGGCACGCAAGCGGCCGGCGATCTGCGTGGCAAAGGCCATGAACCCGACCCCCGCCTGCCCGGCCGAGATGAAGCCGCCGAGGATCACGAACATAGCGATTACTTCGACCGAGGTGCCGGTGAGGCTCCCCCACAGCCCGCCCTCGGTGATGATCATCGTGCCCAGCAGGTAGTCGACCGGCATGCCCGAGTGGCCAAAATAGCCCGGTATCCGGTCGCCGAAAAAGGCATAAGCCAGAACCAGCGCCGCGACCGCCGGCAGCACGACGCGGATCGCCCGGCGCGCCATTTCCAGCACCACGACGATCAGTACCACGGCAAGCGCGATCTGCTCCCAACCCTCCAGCGCACCGTATTGCACGATCAGGTCACGGCGGTTGAGCATGATATAGCCGCAGGCCGCGATCCCCGCCGCCGCCAAGACCCAGCCCGACCAGCGATGGAAGCGCGACGAATCTGGTGGCAGGCCGAAGATGAAGATCCAGGGCAGCGCCAGCGCGAGATGCGCCGGGCGCGTGATCAGGTTGGGAATGAGGCCGGCGAAGGCGTTCCAAAGATGAAAGCCCACCAGTAGCATCGCCGCCGCGATCGCCGCCGCGCCGAAACGGACGCCGTCAACCTCGGCCGAGAACCAGTCAGCGGTCTTGCCGGTCATTGTCGTCCCAGGATGATGGATCGAACGGGGAAAACGGGAAGGGGCGGCGCGCGCCGCCCCTCGTGCCGATCATTCCATTTTCACGCCGCGTTCGGCGTAGAAGTCGGCCACGCCTTCGTGCAGCGGCGCGCCCAGTTGCGGGACCAGATCCGGCGTCACGCCGGCCCACCAGGGGTTCGTCTCGGCCATCGCGTCGCGCTGTTCCCAGAAGGCGCTGACGATGGCGAGCGCAGTGCCGCGTCCATGTTGGTGGCATAGGCACCGACCGGCACGGCCATGGTTTCGATGTCGCCATCGATCCCGGAATAGGTGCCCGCCGCCACCGTCACCTTGCCGACCGCCGGGTTGGAGTCGATGATCGCATCGCGTTCGTCTTCGGTGAACGAGAGCACGCGAATGGGAAGCGTGGCCGCCAGTTCCTGCAACTGCGGCGTGGGGTGGGCCGAGCAGGTGGCGAAGCCATCCACCTGGTTGTTGCGCAGCGCCGAGGGCGCCCCCGACAGTTCCATCTCGGGCGAGGTCACGTCGTCGGCGATGCCCAGGGTTTCAAAGATCGCCGCCACCTGACGCTGGCAGAAGGTGCCGGTGCCGCCGGCGATGAAGCTGCGGCCGGCAAGATCGGCGACCTCGTGGATGTCGCCGTCTGCGCGTACGACCAGGTGCACGGTGATAAAAGGCATCGGAAAGAGAGTCCGGATCGCCTCGTAATTTCCACGCTCGAAGGGTTCCTCGCCGGCCAGCGCGTTGTCGATCAGGTCGGGCGGCGTGGTGAATAGGAACGCCCC
>SLKW01000188.1 GCA_007134405.1 Paracoccaceae bacterium | reverse complement strand
CGTCCAGCCCCTCGTCCAGCTTCGTCGACGAGCGGAACATCCGTTCCTTGAGCTTGCGGAGAAAGGACATGGGGGCACTCCTGCACCGTGCGGGGACGGTTTCAGCTACAGCAGCGCGCCGCCGGATGGAAGGGCAAGGGCGGATCGCAACCCTGGGCAGGGCGAACGGGCAGGGCGAACGGGCAGGGCGAACGGGCAGGGCGAACGGGCAGGGCTCGCGCGGACGTGAGCCCGCCTGCGGCGTTCGCGCGGGTGGCCTTTCGCGCCGCCCTGGGGCAGAGTGTCCCAACGATCCGACCGCCACGACACAAACCGCCCAGACCCGACGCAAGAGGCCCCATGTCCCGCCTGCTTCCCACGCTGACCCTGGCCCTGACGCTCGCCGCGCTGCCCGTCCTTGCCGACGACCGCATGAGTGCCGCGGAATTCGAAGACTACACCACCGGCCACACGCTGACCTTCAGCTTCATGGGCACGCCCTACGGGGTCGAGCAGTATCTGCCGAACCGCCGCGTCATCTGGGCCTTCATGGGCGAGGATTGCCAGGAGGGCCGCTGGTACGAGGACGAGGGCAACATCTGCTTCGTCTACGACCATTCCCCGATCGCGCCGCAATGCTGGAGCTTCTGGCGCACCGAGGACGGGCTGCGCGCGATCTTCGCCGGCGAGGGCTCCTCGACCGAGCTCTACGAGGTCGAACGCTCGCGCACGCCGCTCATCTGCGAAGGTCCCGATGTCGGCGTCTGACGTCGGCGTCTGAGCGCCGAGGGTCGGATTTCCGGTTCCGGCACCGGGCAGGATCTGCTATCCAGAGCGCAAAGAGCCACTAGAGCTTGGAGCGAGGCATGGCGCAGGCACAACCGCGTGAGCGGATCCATTATCACGTCGAGGGCGGGCACCGCCTGAACGGGGCGCTGGAGCCCTCGGGCAACAAGAACGCCGCATTGCCGATCGTGGCGGCGGCGCTGCTGACCGACCAGACGGTGCATCTGTCGAATGTGCCGCGCATCCGCGATGTCGAGGCGCTGGTCGAGCTGATCCAGTCGGTCGGCGCCGAGGCGCGCTGGCTGTCGCGCAACGAGCTGGAAATCACCGCGCGCGACCTGCGGCCCGCCGACCTCGACCCCGATCTCTGCGCGCGCATCCGCGCCTCGATCCTGCTCGCCGGCCCGATGCTGGCGCGCTGCGGCGAGCTGGTCCTGCCGCCGCCCGGCGGCGACGTGATCGGACGGCGGCGGGTGGACACGCATTTCCTCGCGCTGCGGCAGCTCGGCGCCGAGATCGGCGTGAACGGCGCCTATATCTTCAACGCCCCCAAGCTGCGCGGCGCGGATGTGTTCATGGACGAACCCTCGGTCACCGCGACCGAGAACGCGCTCTGCGCCGCGGTGGCGGCCGAGGGCGTGACGATCCTGCGCAACTGCGCCTCCGAGCCGCATGTGCAGGACCTCGCGCGCTTCCTGACCGCCATGGGCGCGACCATCGAAGGGGTGGGCACGAACACCATGACCATCCACGGCGGCGCGACGCTCACGGGCTGCCGCCACCGGATCGGGCCGGACCATATCGAGGTGGGCTCGCTCATCGGCCTGGCCGCCGTCACCCAGTCCGATCTGACGATCCGCAACGCGGGCGTCGAACACCTGCGCTCGACCCTGATGAATTTCGGCCGCCTCGGCATCCGCCCCGAAGTGTCGGGCGACGACCTGATCATCCGCCCCGGCCAGGAGATGAAGATCGAGCCCGATTTCGGCGGCCATATCCCGAAGATCGAGGACCAGCCCTGGCCCGCCTTCCCGGCCGACACGATGTCCATCGCCATCGTCACCGCGACACAATGCGACGGCGTCGTGCTGATGTTCGAGAAGATGTTCGAGTCCCGGATGTTCTTCGTCGACAAGCTGATCGCGATGGGCGCGCGGATCGTGCTCTGCGACCCGCACCGCGCGATCATCGCCGGCCCCTCGAAGCTGCGCGGCGCGCGGCTGGAAAGCCCCGACATTCGCGCCGGGATGGCGATGCTGATCGCGTCGATGTGCGCCGAGGGCGAGAGCATCATCAACAACGCCCAGCAGATCGAACGCGGCTACGAGCGCATCGACGAACGGCTGAACGCGCTGGGCGCGAAGATCGAACGCGTGCCGCCGCGCGGCTGACCCCGGCACGGGGCGCGCCGGCCGTGCGCCCCCCGCTTCCGACCGCGTTTCGGGGCTCCCCCTGTCGGCTGGAGGCGGCCCCGGCGGCCATCGCCCGATCTCACGGATTTCCGCCAGCCAAACACCCGCGCGTCGATCTGGCCTTATCGGGCCTCGGCCTCTGGCCCTATGGTCATTTCGGGCGCCGTTTCCGCGCGCAAGCGTTGCGCGACGCCCCCCCAACCGAACGTTGCGCCCCTCGCACCGTTTTCGCCGGAAACGGGCGGTTTGGCCGCAAAATGTCATACGCTTGGTGTACGCAAATCATACGCTTGGTGTACGCATTGTGACACCCGGATTCCCAAGCAAACAAGGCGTCCGGCCTCTAATCGCGCTGCCAGCCGAACCGGCTCCGCACGCCGCGTCAAGACCTCGTTTACCGCCGCGCCAGCGCCCGCTCAGGCCTTCTGCACCCCTTCCAGGAAACGCGTCAGGTTTGCGCCCAGATCGTCCGACAGATAGCCCCCCTCCTGCACCAGGACGAGCGGCAATCCGGTCGCCGCAATCGCCGCGCCGATCCGCGAAAAGCCCGGCGTCGTGACCGCCAGCCCCTGGAACGGGTCGTTCTCATGCGCGTCCAGCCCCAGCGCGACGACCAGGACCTCGGTTCCGAAATCCGCGATCCTTTCCAATGCCTTGTCGAGCACGCGCAGGTAATCCTCGTCGCCCGTCCCGCGTTCGAGCGGCAGGTTCAGGTTGGCCCCCAGCCCCGCGCCCTCGCCGCGTTCCTGCGCATGGCCCCAGAAGAACGGATAGAACCGCACCGGATCGGCATGCAGCGACACCGTCAGCACATCGCCCCGCGCATAGAAGATCCCCTGCGTCCCGTTGCCGTGATGCACGTCCACATCGAGGATCGCCACCCGCTTGCCCTGCGCGCGCAACCAGTCGGCGGCAATGGCCGAATTGTTCAGGAAACAGAACCCCCCCGCCAGATCGCCAAACGCATGATGCCCCGGCGGCCGGCTCAGCGCATACACCGCCCGCTCCCCCCCCCGCACCGCCGCCGCCGCCGACAGCGCCGTCTGCGCCGACCAGT
>SLKW01000200.1 GCA_007134405.1 Paracoccaceae bacterium | reverse complement strand
CTGGATTTTGCGTGCCGCGTCAGGATCAGGCGCTTGGTCATGGGTGAAACCGGCTCATGTGAAAGGAGGACTGAACCGGCAGTCTTGCATGGCTTGCCGAGACGGGGCAAGCGCGACGAACGGCGCAGCCGCCGGACATGCAATCCGCGCCTGCCTTTGTGTCCAGATAGGCATGGCAGCCGGGCACGTCGTAGCCCGCCTTGGTCAGCGCGCCGACCGGGCAGGCGGTCAGGCAGGGCCGGGTCGCGCACCGGTCGCAGGGCCGTTCCGCCGCGGGCAGCGGCACATCGAAGGGCAGTGCCAGCGCGCCCCGGAACGCGACCCAGAGCCCGGCATCGGCGTGGACAAGCAACCGCACCGGGCTTTCCCACATGCGCCCTGTCGCTTGCGCCCAACGCTGGAACGGCGCCCAGGGTGGCCCATCGAAGGGAAAGATTGCCCGGCCGCCAAGGCGCGCCGCGATCCCCTCCAGCATGCGCTTCGACCAGCGGTCGATCGGATCGGGCGCGCCGTCGCGCCATTCCGGGCTGGCGGTGACACGCTCCCACCAAGCCGAGCCGCCCATGGTTCCGATCAGGACCAGCGCGCGGGTGCCGGGCGGGCAGAAATCGGGATCGGGCGGCGCTGTGCCAAGCGCGACCAGCGCGGCCTCGGCCAGCGCCGCGTCGAGGTCAGAGGCCCTGGCCACGCGGCGACACACGCGGCGGCGTGGCGCGAATCATCGAGCCCGCGCCGTGTTCGGTGAACAGCTCCAAGAGGCAGGCATTCGGCACCCGGCCATCCAGGATCACGACCGCGCGCACGCCCTCCTCGATTGCGGCAAGGGCCGTTTCGGTCTTGGGGATCATGCCGCCGGCGATGATGCCCGCCTCGGTCATGGCGCGGACCTGGTCCGGGTGAAGCTGCGTGACCACCGCGCCCGATTCGTCCTTCACGCCCGCGACATCGGTCAACAGGAGCAGCCGGTCGGCCTTGAGTGCGCCAGCGATGGCGCCCGCGGCGGTGTCGCCGTTCACGTTGAAGGTCTCGTTCTCGTTCATCCCCGTCGCGACCGGCGCCACCACCGGGATGATCCCGGCGGTGAAGAGATCGCGCAGCACCTGCACGTTCATCTCGACCGGCCGGCCGACGAAGCCCAGTTCCGGGTCGTCGGCCTCGCAGACCATCAGGTCGTCGTCCTTGCCCGATAGCCCCACCGCGCGCCCGCCCTGGTCGTTGATCGCCTGCACGATACGCTTGTTCACAAGACCCGAGAGCACCATCTCGACCACCTCGACCGTGGCCTTGTCGGTCACCCGCTTGCCGCGCACGAAGCGCGATTCGATCCCCAGGCGGCCGAGCAGTTGGTTGATCATCGGCCCGCCGCCATGCACCACGACCGGGTTCACGCCGACCTGCCGCATCAGCACGATGTCGCGCGCGAACTCGGCCATCGCGACATCGTCGCCCATGGCGTTGCCGCCGAACTTGATGACGACCACGGCGCCAGTGTAGCGCTGCAGATAGGGCAGGGCTTCGGACAGCGTACGGGCGGTGGCGATCCAGTCTCGATTCATTTTCTGGCGTCTCATCTTCAGTCCATCGTGGCGATGACCGCGCGCAGGGCGGCGATCCCCTCGCCCTTTTCCGACGAGGTCACAAGCAGTTCCGGATAGGCCGCCGGGTGCCGGTTCAGCGCCTCCCGCACCTGGGCGAGGGTCTTTTCCTGCGCGCCCGCGCCGATCTTGTCGGCCTTGGTCAGCACGACCTGGAAAGTGACGGCGGCGCGGTCCAGAAGCCCCATGATCTCTTGATCGACGGCCTTCACTCCGTGGCGCATGTCGATCAGCACGAAGGCGCGGCGCAGGGTGGGGCGGCCGGCCAGATAGGCCTTGAGCAGCGCCTGCCAGCGGGCGACCACGGGCTTCGGCGCCTCGGCGAAACCGTAGCCCGGCAGGTCCACCAGATAGGCGCGCCCGCCGAGGTCGAAGAAGTTGATTTCCTGCGTGCGGCCCGGCGTGTTCGAGGTGCGCGCCAGCGCCTTGCGCCCGGCCAGCGCGTTGATCAGGCTCGACTTGCCGACATTCGAGCGGCCGGCGAAGCAGACCTCCAGCCGGTCGGCGGGCGGCAATCCGTCCATCGCCACCACGCCCTTCACGAAGTCCACGGGCCCGGCAAAGAGCTTGCGGCCGGTTTCCTCGGCTGCGGGATCGGGCGGCTCGGCGATGGGAAAGGGCAGGGTCATGCGGCTGCCCTCAGCGCGGCAAGGTCGCGGCCCCGGATCGCGCCGAGGTTGCGGGTGATCGATTCGGCGGGCCAGTTCCACCAGGCAATGTCCAGCAGGTCGGCGATGGTGGCCTCGTCGAAGCGCCGCCGCACTTCGCGCGCGGGGTTGCCGGCGACCACCGCATAGGGGGCGACGTCGCGGGTGACGACCGCCTTCGCGGCGACGATGGCGCCGGGGCCGATGGTGGCGCCGGGCATGATCCAGGCCTCGGCGCCGACCCAGACATCGGCGCCGATCATGGTGTCGCCGCGCGTTTCGGCCTCCCAGCTGGCGCGGTCGAAGCCTTCGTCCCAGCCGCTCCCGAAGATGTTGAACGGATAGGTCGAGAAGCCGCCCATCGGGTGGTTGGCGCCGTTCATCACGATCCGGCAGCCGGTGGCGAAGGCGCAGAACGGGCCGATGACCAGCCGGTCGCCGACGGAGTCGAAATGGTGCAGCACGTTGCGGTCGAAGAACTCGGCCGCGTGGTCGGGGTCGTCGTAATAGCTGTACGGCCCGACGCTGACATTGGCCCGCCCCGCCGCCAGGGGGCGCAGGGCGACGGTGCGGGGAAAGCCCGGCATCGGGTGCAGCGTGTCGGGATCCGGTCCGGTCAACATGGCCGGACCGTGTCGCCAACGGCGATCTCGCCGCCCGCGATCACCTCGGCATAAACGCCGAAATCCTGATGGTCGTAGCCCTGTTCCAACGCGCCCAGCGTATCCGCGTCCAGCCGGCCGGTTTCGGGGTTGGCGCAGGTCGCGCGGCAGCGGGTGATGCGCTGGGTCACCTTCAGGCGTGCATCGCCGATTTCGATCTCGCGACCGATCAGGTCGAACTCCTCCCACGGCGCGAGGCCCTCGATCCAGAGGTTGCCGCGCCAGCGATGGATCGACAATTCCTGCCCCAGCCGCTGCCCCAGCGCGCGGTTCGAGGAGTGGTTGAGGATCGAGATCCAGGGTTCGGGCACGTCGGTCAGCGCCCCGCCATCGGT
>SLKW01000100.1 GCA_007134405.1 Paracoccaceae bacterium | reverse complement strand
GCCTCCGCCGCCCCCCGCCGAGGAGGGCGAGGAGACGCCGCCGCAGGCCGCCGTGCGCGCGCCCGAACTGACGCCCGATGCCAGCCTGCGCCCGCGCCAGCGCCCGGCCGAGCGCGTCGCCCCCGAAGCCGTGCCCGCCCCCGAGCCCGAGGTGCAGATCGACCGGCGCGAACAGGCCGCGCTGGTGCCCGACCCCGAGGCCGACGCCAGCGAAACGCCCCCCGCGCAAGAGGAAACCGCTCCCGAGGCCGCGGCGACCGAAACCGTGACCGAAGCGACCGAGATCGACGAGGAGGCCCCGCCGCAGCGCACCGCCACCGCCCCCGAGGTCAGCATGCGCCCCGAGCGGCGCCCGGCCCGCCCGACCCCTGCCCCGACACCGCCGCGCGAGACCGAAGTCGCGCGCGCCACGCCGCCTGCCGAAACGCCCCAAGAAACGCCCCGCGAAACACCGACCGAGACCCCACGCCCGACACCGCCCGAGCCGCAAGCCGAGCCTCAGGCCGCGCCCGAGCCGGAGCCCTCGGGCCCGAGCGGCGACGCGGTGGCCGAGGCGCTGGCCCAGGCGCTCGGCGGCGGCGGTAGCGGCAGCGCGCCCGGCCTGAGCCAGGCGCAGGCGGACGGGCTGCGCCTGCGGATCGAGGAATGCTGGAACGTGGGCCTGCTGTCGATGGACGCGCAGCAGGCCGTGGTGACGATCGGCTTCGAGATGACGCGCGACGCCCGCCCGATCGAATCCACGATCCACCTGGTTTCGGCCAATGGCGGCAGCGCGGTCGCGCAACAGCAGGCCTATGGCGCCGGCCGCCGCGCGATCATCGAATGCGGCACCGATGGCTACGGCCTACCCAGCGCGCTCTACGATCAGTGGCGCGAGGTCGAGATCACCTTCAACCCAGCGAGGATGAGTACCCGATGATGGACCTGACGCGCCCCGCCTTTGTCGCCGGCCTGCTGGCTTTCGCATCGATGGTGTTGGCCCCCGTCGCGGCCCCGGCGCAATCCGGCCCGCTGCGGCTGGAAGTGACCGAGGGGGTGATCGAGCCCGTGCCCTACGCGATCCCCGATTTCGTCGCCGAGGATGCGGGCGGCCAGGAATACGCCGCGCGCGTGGCCCGCGTGGTGGCGAACAACCTGACCGGCACCGGTCTTCTGCGCGAGGTCCCGCGCGAGGCGCATGTCGGGCGGATCACCAGTTTCGACAGCCCGGTGCAGTTTTCCGACTGGCGCGCGATCAACGCCCAGGCGCTGATCACCGGCGCGGTCCGCTCGGACGGCCAGCAGCTAAGCGTCAAGTTCCGGCTCTTCGACGTGGTCAGCGGCCAGCAGATGGGCGACGGGCTGCAACTCGACGGCAGTGTCCAAAACTGGCGGCGGATGGCGCACCGGGTGTCGGACGCGATCTACACCCGGCTGACCGGCGAAGGCGGCTATTTCGACAGCCGCGTCGTTTTCGTCGCCGAAGCCGGCCCGCGCGAGAACCGGCGCAAGCAGCTTGCCATCATGGACCAGGACGGCGAGAACGTGCAGTTCCTGACCGATGGCGCCGCGCTGGTGCTTGCCCCGCGCTTTTCGCCGCGCGGCGAGCGCATCCTCTATACCTCGTACGAGACCGGGCAGCCGCGTGTCGTGCTGATGGACCTGGCCAGCCGCAGCCGGCAGATGCTGGCCGACCAGCCCGGCACGATGACCTTCGCACCGCGTTTCGCGCCCGATGCGCAGTCGGTGATCTTCTCGCTGTCGGTGGGCGGGTCCACGAACCTCTATTCGCTGAACCTGGGCAGCGGCGAGCGGCGGCAACTGACCGATACCGGCGCCATCGACACCGCGCCCAGCTTCTCGCCCGATGGCGGGCGCGTGGTGTTCGAATCCGACCGTTCGGGAACATCGCAGCTTTACGTGATGCCCGCGGGCGGCGGCCAGGCCGAGCGGATCAGCTTTGGCGAGGGCCGGTATTCGACGCCCGTCTGGTCGCCGCGCGGCGACCTGATTGCCTTCACGAAAAGCCATGCCGGCCGCTTCCATATCGGGGTGATGCGCACCGACGGGTCGAACGAGCGGCTACTGACCTCGTCGTACCTCGACGAGGGGCCGAGCTGGGCGCCGAATGGCCGCGTCATCATGTTCATGCGCGAGCAGGCGGGCGGCGACCCGCAGCTCTTTTCGGTGGACATCTCGGGGCGCAATCTGCGCCGCATCCCCTCGCCCGGCCCGGCCTCGGACCCGGCCTGGTCGCCGCTTCTGCCGTAACAGGATATCGCGTGGGCGATTCCCTCAACCCCCATCATCTGCTATACCTGACCGCGAGGCAGGCACAAAAAAGGACAGTGCAATGAATTTCACCACCAAGGCCCTGATCGTGGTCGCCGCCCTGGCGCTGGCGGCCTGTCAGAACCCGCGCGGCGGCATGCAGGCCGGCGCCGGCATGGATGCGGGCAGCGGCGCCCGCCCGGTCGGCATCGCGATCACCGAGCTGGGCGATCCGAACGATCCGGGCTCGGTCGCGCATTTCAACCAGCGCGTCGGCGACCGTGTCTTCTTCGAGACCGATTCGAGCTCGCTCACCCCGACCGCGCAGGACACGCTGCGCCGGCAGGCCGCCTGGCTCAACCAGAACCCGAACTACGCGATCATGATCGAGGGCCATGCCGACGAGCGCGGCACCCGTGAATACAACGTCGCCCTCGGCGCACGCCGCGCCAATGCCGTCGAGAACTTCCTCGTGCAGCAGGGCGTGTCGACAAGTCGGCTCCGCACGACGAGCTTCGGCAAGGAACGCCCGGTCGAGGCCTGCCCCGAGCCGCGCTGCTGGAACCAGAACCGCCGCGCGGTGACCGTGCTCGCCCGCTGATGCGCGCGCCGCCCGGCGCCGCCGAGGCCGCGCTCGACCGGATCCTTGCCGGGATGGAGCGCGGCGCGGCGCTGGGACTTGCCGTCTCGGGTGGCGGCGATTCGATGGCGCTTCTGGCGCTGGCGGCCGAACGTGTGCCGCCGGCGCTTTCGCTTTTTGCAGTGACGGTCAATCACGGCCTGAGGCCTGAGGCGCATGACGAGGCGGCACTTGTCGCACGGACGGCCGCCCGGCTGGGTATCGACCACACGGTGCTGAGCTGGAACGCCAGGACGCGGAAGGGCAACCTGCAGGCCGCCGCGCGCGAGGCACGGTTCCGACTGATCGGCGACTGGGCGCAGAGGCGCGGGATCGGCGCGGTGGCGCTGGCGCATACGCAGGATGACCAGGCCGAGACGGTG
>SLKW01000382.1 GCA_007134405.1 Paracoccaceae bacterium | reverse complement strand
CTTTTCGGCACGCATGGGCAGTTCACGCCCTCGGGCGCGATCCGGCTGGGTGCGGCGCTCGAGCCCTATCACCCGCTCTGGTTCGAAGAGCCGATCCCGCCCGACAACCTTCTGGATTTCGCGCAGGTGGCCCAGGCCGTCCGCATCCCCGTCGCCACCGGCGAACGGATGACGACGAAGGCCGAGTTCGGCACCCTTCTCCGGTCGGGCGGTGCCTCGATCCTGCAGCCGGCGACGGGCCGTTCGGGCGGGTTGTGGGAAACGAAGAAGATCGCGGCACTCGCCGAGGCCTTCGGTGCGCAGATCGCGCCCCATCTTTACGCCGGCCCCGTCGAATGGGCGGCGAACATTCATCTGGGCGTGACGCTGCCCAATCTGCTGATGGTCGAATGCATCGAGGAGGGCGGCGCGTTCCATCTGCCGCTCATCGGTCATGCGATAACGGTCGAGCACGGCTTCGTCGCCGCGCCGCAGGCGCCGGGCCTTGGCATCGCCTTCGACGAGGCCCGCGCGCGCGCGCATCCCTATGACGACGACGCCCTTCATCTGCAGATGCAGGAAGACCCCTGCAACTACGCGGAAGGAAATGACTTCGAAGGGGGGGCTCCGCGCAAAGATTAAACCCGATGGCGGAAAAACTGGTTGCAAAACATTCAAGGCCGCGCTTGGATGAACTGACGTCGCAGGGGGTGACGCGACCTTTCGGGCAACGTCCCGGCAGCGCCGCGTTGGCGCCGGTCGGCAGACAAAGAACACGAAGTGTCGTACACACAGGGAGACTTCCATGACCGATTTTCAGACCGCAAAGCGCGCGGTGCATCCGGCCGCGCGGATGTATGCGCGCGAATGCCTTGAAGGCAAACTCGACCGCCGCGAATTTCTCACCCGCGCCACGGCCCTCGGGGTCTCCGCGACGGCTGCCTACGGCCTGATCGGCCTCGCTGCGCCGGCGGCGCGCGCCGACACGCCGCAGGAGGGCGGCGAATTGCGGATTCAAATGGACATCCGCGCCCAGCGTGACCCGCGCACCTGGGACTGGTCGGAACTGGCCAATGTCTGCCGCGGCTGGCTGGAATACATGGTCCAGTACGAGCGCGACGGCTCCCTGACCCCGATCCTGCTGGAAAGCTGGGAAGCGAACGAGGACGCGACCGAATACACCCTGAACATCCGTCAGGGCGTGACCTGGAACAACGGCGATCCGTTCACCGCCGAGGATGTCGCCCACAATTTCGAACGCTGGGCCGATGCATCGGTCGAGGGCAACTCGATGGTCTCGCGGATGGTAGCGATCTCGGAAGACGGGCGCCTGCGCGACGGCGCGGTCGAGGTCGTCGATGAGCATACTCTCCGGCTGCACCTGGACCGCCCCGACATCGCCATGATCGTGAACCTCGCCGATTATCCCGCGGCGGTTGTGCACCCGTCCTTCGATGGCGATCCCATCGGCAACCCGATCGGCACCGGCCCCTACCGTCCGGTCAGCCACCAGACCGGGATCGGCGCGGTGGTCGAGCGGAACCCCGACCACACCTGGTGGAACGAGGGCAACGGCGCCTGGCTCGACCGGATCGAATTCATCGATCTGGGCACCGATCCTTCCGCCTGGGTCGCCTCGGCCGAGGGGGACGAGATCGACATGCTCTATGAGACGACCGGCGATTTCCTCGACATTTTCACCGCCATCGGGATGGAGCAGACCGAGGCGGTGACCGCGGCGACGCTCGCCGTGCGCTTCAACCAGGAAAGCCCGCCCTACGACAATCGCGATGTGCGTCGCGCCCTGCAAATGGCCGTCGACAACGAAACGGTGCTGGAGCTTGGCTACAACGACCAGGGCGTCGTGGCCGAAAACCACCATGTCTGCCCGATCCATCCCGAATACGCCGAGATGGACCCACCCGAATACGACCCGGATGCCGCCCGCGAGATGCTCGAAGAGGCCGGCTTCGGGGATTACGAGTTCGAGCTGATCTCCTCGGACGAATCGTTCCACACCGCGACCTGCGACAACGTCGCCGCCCAGATCCGCGCCGCCGGCATCACGATCAACCGCACGATCCTGCCCGGCGCGACCTTCTGGAACGACTGGCTCACCTATCCGTTTTCGGCGACGAGCTGGGCGATGCGGCCGCTGGGCGTGCAGGTGCTCAACCTCGCCTACCGCTCGGGCGAGGCGTGGAATGAGACCGCCTTCTCGAACGAGGAATTCGACGAAACTCTCGCCGAGGCGAACGGGATCGCCGATGCCGACGAACGCCGCGAAGTAATGGCGCGCCTGCAGCAGATCATGCGCGAAGAGGGCGTGCTCATCCAGCCCTACTGGCGCTCGCTCTTCCGCCATGCGCGGCCCGGCATCCACAACGCCGAAATGCATCCGACCTTCGAGGTCCATTACCAGTATTACTGGAAGTCGTGACGTCTCGGGCGCGGGGTCTTCCCCGCGCCCGCTCGCATCCCGCCCGGTTCGCCGATCCTGAGGTCACGCCCACGGATTGCC
Source organism: Paracoccaceae bacterium (assembly GCA_007134405.1). GTDB lineage: Bacteria > Pseudomonadota > Alphaproteobacteria > Rhodobacterales > Rhodobacteraceae > Pararhodobacter. The sequence continues at coordinate 9,949 of SLKW01000382.1, read as the reverse complement.
GGACCCAGTGAGAGGGGACACGATGCTCCTGTTTCTTGCTCGCCGCATCGGTGTCATGCTGGTGACGGCGATCTGCCTCACCTTCGTCGTCTTCTACCTGACCAACCTGCCAGCCAAGCTCGAGACGCTGGCCAAGACGCAGGCGGGCACGCGCATCTCGGATGCCGAGGTGGCACGATGGCTGGATCGGCACGGCTACAACCAGCCGATGCTGGTGCGCTACGGCGAATGGCTGGGCGTCGTTCCGGGCTGGGTCCGCGAGGAGCCCGACGGCACCATTCGTGGACGTTGCGTTGGGGTGAGGGGCGTGGAGGCGGCGGGCGAGCGGTGCGGCATCCTGCAGGGCTACTGGGGCCATTCGACCCGGTTCCGCGCCCCTGTCGGCGAGGTGATCGGGGCGCGCCTCGGCGCCACCGGGATGCTGATGCTCTGGGTGCTGATCGTCATGGTGCCGATGGCGCTGATCGTCGGGATTCTGGCGGGCATGCGCGAGGGCTCACGCACCGACCGATCGTTGTCGACCTTCGCCATCGCCTCGACGGCGACGCCGGAATACGTCTCGGGCGTGCTCTTCATCGCGCTGCTGGCCTCCTCGACCGTGGGCCTGTCGCCGCTCCTCAATCAATGGGGGCTGATGGACGCGCCGGTGCTGTTCCAGGGCAATGCCCGTTCGGCGCTCGAAGGGATCACCTTTTGGAACTTCACCTTGCCGGTCATGACCATCGCGCTTTACGGGATGGGCTACATCGCCCGGATCACGCGCGCCTCGATGACCGAGGTGATGACGCAGCAATACATCCGCACGGCACGGCTCAAGGGCGTGACCTTTCCCAACATCGTGCTCAAGCACGCGCTCAGGAACGCGCTGATCGCACCCTTCACGGTGATCATGCTGCAGATCCCCTGGCTTCTGAACGGCGTCGTCATCGTCGAGGTGCTGTTCAGCTATCCCGGCTTCGGCTGGACGCTGTTCGAGGCGGCGGTGAACAACGACATCGAGCTTCTGCTCGCCGCCTCGGTCGTCGCGGTGATCGTGGTGCTGCTGACGCAGCTGATCTCGGACATCGGCTATGTTTATCTCAACCCGCGCATCCGCGTGACGTAAGGAGGGCGGACGCGTGGAGCAACTCGCATGGCTTTCGATCATTGGCCGGATCGCGCAGCAATTGCTGCCGGTCTGGATTGCGCTGATCGTCGTCTTCGCGCTCTCGATCCGGTTCAAGCGGCGCCTCGGCCTATATGGCAAGCTCTTTGACTCCTATGTCGGCATGGTCGGCTTCGCGCTGGTCATGTTCTGGGTGTTCACCGCCATCTTCGCGGATTTCATCATCACCCACGACCCGCTCGCGCAGTTGAGGGGCATGCGCAACGCGCCGCCCGGCTCGGCCCTGCCGACCCCGGGCGCGCAATACCCGCATTACCTGCTCGGCGGCGACAGCCTGGCGCGCGACGTCTTCTCGCGCGCGGTGATGGGGGCGCGCGAGGTGCTGACCATCGCCCCCTTCGCGGCGATGATCTCGTTCATGATCGGCATCTCGCTGGGCCTGCCCGCGGGATATTTCGGCGGCAGGCTCGACACCGGGCTGACCTTCCTTGCCAACCTCGTGCTGGCCTTCCCGGTCATCCTGCTGTTCTTCCTGCTGGTGGCGCCGGAAATCCAGCAGACGGCCATTCCGACGGTGATGGCGGGCATCCTGTTCCTGGTGCCGGTCCTGTTCGTGATGGTGCTTCTCAACGCGCGCTACTTCACACAGCCTCTCAAGCGCAACCTCTTCGTGGGCGCGGCGCTGCTGGTCGGCTTCTGGGCCTATTCGGGGCTGGCGTTCAACGCCGACCCGCTGGGCGTCTGGGGGATGCGCGCCAACCTTCTCAACGTCTTCGTCGCCGTCGTCTTCGTCAACGCGCCCACCGTCTTCCGGATCGTGCGCGGCATCACCATGGACATCCGCACGCGCGACTACGTCGCCGCCGCGCAGACGCGGGGTGAGGGGCCGTGGTACATCATGATGTGGGAAATCCTGCCCAATGCCCGCGGGCCGCTGATCGTCGATTTCTGCCTGCGTATCGGCTACACGACGATCCTTCTGGGCACGCTCGGCTTCTTCGGCCTCGGCGTCAGCCCCGAAAGCCCTGACTGGGGATCGACCATCAACGACGGCCGCCGCCTGCTGACCGTCTATCCGCATCCGGCGCTGGTGCCGGCGCTCTCGCTCATGTCGCTGGTGCTGGGGCTGAACCTGCTGGCCGACGGGTTGCGCGAAGAAAGCCTGAGGGACTGACATGCCAGACCCGACGCCAATGCCTGAAACGCGAAGGGGCGCCGCCGGAACCGGCGCCGCCCCTTGGTGTCGCAAACAAACGGATTGTCAGAGCACGCCGAAAAGCAGCAACAGAATGATGATCGACAGCGGTACGCCGAGGAGCCATAGGATGATTGGCATGTTCAGATCTCCTTTCGATTTGAATAATGAACCCTCCCGCCGGGCGGCGGTTCCAGCGGCGCGTCACTTTTTTGTCGGCCACCCTTCAACGCCCCGGGGGCGCGCGCATGGCTGACCACGATCCCTCCCGGCCCATCCTCGAGATCGAGAATCTGTCGATCTCCTTCTTCACCCGCCTGCGCGAAATCCCCGCGGTGATGGATTTCTCCTGCACCGTCCTGCCGGGCGAATCGATGGGGCTGGTGGGCGAATCCGGCTGCGGCAAGTCCACCGTGGCGCTCGCCGTGATGCGCGATCTCGGCGTCAACGGGCGCATCGTCAGCGGCTCGATCCGCTTCAAGGGCAAGGACTTGACCCACATGCCCGACTCCGGGCTGCGCAAGCTGCGCGGCTCCGAAATCGCGATGATCTACCAGGAACCGATGGCCAGCCTGAACCCGGCCATGAAGGTCGGCCGGCAGATGATGGAAGTGCCGATGATCCATCAGCGCATGGCGCGCGGCGCGGCGCGCAAACTCGCCCGCCAGCTTATCGCCGACGTGCGCCTGCCCGACCCCGACCGCATCCTCGACAGCTATCCGCACCAGCTTTCGGGCGGCCAGCAGCAACGCATCGTCATCGCGATGGCGCTCATGTCGCACCCGGCGCTTCTGATCCTCGACGAACCCACCACCGCGCTCGATGTCACGGTCGAGGCGGGGATCGTGGAACTGGTCAAGGAACTCGGCAAGAAATACGGCACCTCGATGCTGTTCATCAGCCACAATCTGGGCCTCATCCGCGAGGCCTGCGACCGCATCACGGTGATGTATTCGGGCGAGGCGGTCGAGACCGGCAATATCAGCGACGTCTTCAACCGCATGCGCCACCCCTACACGCAGGCGCTGTTCCGGGCGATCCCGCTGCCCAGCGCGAACAAGACCGAACGCCCCCTGCGCGCCATCCCCGGCAATTTCCCCCTGCCGCATGAACGCCCGCCGGGCTGCAATTTCGGCCCGCGCTGCGACTATTTCATCGACGGGCGCTGCAACGCGACCGAGATTCCAATGGAAACGGTGCCGGGCGACAACCGCCATGATTCGCGCTGCCTGCGGATCAAGGAAATCGACTGGGCCTCGCCGCCGCCGGTCGAGGCAAAACATGACCGCGGCAAGATCGGCGAGGTGATCCTGCGCATGGATGACGTGCGCAAATATTACCAGGTTTCGGCCTCGTCGCTGTTTTCCGGCGGCGACACGAAAGTCGTCAAGGCCAACGAGACGCTCAGCTTCGACGCCCGCGAAGGCGAGACGCTGGCCATCGTCGGCGAATCCGGCTGCGGCAAGTCCACCTTCGCCAAGGTGCTCATGGGGCTCGAGACCGCGACCGGCGGCAAGATCATGCTCTTCGACCAATCCGTGCAATCGACCCCGATCGAGAAGCGCAGTACCGACACGGTGTCGTCGTTGCAGATGGTCTTTCAAAACCCGTTTGACACGCTCAACCCGTCGATGACCGTGGGACGGCAGATCATCCGCGCGCTCGAGATCTTCAAGATCGGCAAGAATGACAAGGAGCGTCACCAGCGAATGCTGGAACTTCTCGATCTTGTGAAACTGCCGCGCGAGTTCGCGGGCCGCATGCCGCGGCAGCTTTCGGGCGGGCAGAAGCAGCGGGTGGGGATCGCGCGGGCCTTTGCCGGCAACGCCAAGGTCGTCGTCGCCGACGAGCCGGTCTCGGCGCTCGACGTGTCGGTGCAGGCTGCGGTGACCGAGCTTCTGATGGACATCCAGCGCCAGAACCACACGACGCTTCTGTTCATCAGCCACGATTTGAGCATCGTGCGCTACCTGTCGGACCGGGTCATGGTCATGTATCTCGGCCACGTGGTCGAGCTCGGCTCGACCGAGCAGGTCTTCAACCCGCCCTATCACCCCTATACCGAGGCGCTGCTCTCCGCCGTTCCCATAGCCGACGTGAATGTCGAGAAAGAGCGCATCGTGCTCGAAGGCGACATCCCCTCGGCGATGAACCCGCCGCCGGGCTGCCCGTTCCAGACCCGCTGCCGCTGGAAGGAGCGCGTGCCCGGCAATCTCTGCGAGACCGAGGTGCCGCCGCTGGCCAAGCTGGGCGAGGGCCATTACTCCAAATGCCACCTCTCGGCAGAAGAACGCGCCCGCATGAAGCCGATCTTCAAGATCGCCGCGGAATAGCGCCGGGCTGCGTGACCTCGGCCACCGCCACGGATCCCCCGTGTGACTCCACGAGGCTCCCGCCCCTCGTCCAGCTGTGCGCGTGCCGCGCACAACTCTCCTCGCGTTGGGCCGGGCGCCGCGCCCGTGCCGGGCGCGGCGAGGGGGCCCTGCCGCTGAGGCGGGTGCCGGTCGATGGCTTGGGCCTCGCCCTGTCCGAGGCGCACGCCAAGGGTGCCTGAGTGGTGGCGGGAACAAAATAATATTCCTGGTATTATTTTGTTCCCGCCGCTGCCCAAACTGGTCTTATCCCACCCCTGAAGCTGGCCTTATGGTCGTTTCGGGCCGGTTCCCCGCCGCAGGCCGTTGCGCCGCGCCCCCCACCGAACGTTGCGCCCGAAAGCCCCATTTCCGCTGAACCGGCCGGAAATAGCGCAAACTGCCACCCGCTTGCCACCCACTTGCCACCCGCCTGCCACCCGCTTGCCACCCCCCCGAATTTCCCAAGGAAACAAGGCCGACGACCCCCTTCGCCTGTCGCTGCGACATCCGCCTTCGGCGGCCTCGTCAAGATTTCGTTCATCATTGCGCCCACCCGGCGTCTCCACCCGCGATGGCGGCACGACGCCCCTTGCGCCGGCCGCGCGCGCACGGTTTCATGGCGCTGCGAACGAGGGGCGAGTCCATGCGCTATTCCGGCTTCCGGGTCCTGAGCCAGGGCCTTCTGGGCAATCGCGGCTGGCGCCCCGCCTGGCGCAAGCCCGCCCCGAAACCGGCCTATGACGTGCTCATCATCGGCGGCGGCGGCCACGGCCTTTCGACCGCCTATTACCTTGCGAAAAACCACGGCATCACCAATGTCGCGGTGCTGGAAAAGGGCGGGCTCGGCCTGGGCAATGTGGGGCGCAACACGACCATCGTGCGCGCCAACTACTTCCTGCCCGGCAACTCCGAATTCTACTCCCACTCCTTGAAATTGTGGGAAAATCTGGAGCGCGAGCTCAACTACAACGTGATGCATTCGCAGCGCGGGCTGATCAATCTCTTCCATTCCGACGGCCAGCGCGACGCCTTCGCCCGGCGCGGCAACGCCATGCTCGCACAAGGCGACGACGCCGTGCTGCTGGACCGAGACGGGGTGCGCAAACTCTTGCCCTACCTCGATTTCGAGCAAACGCGCTTTCCCATCTACGGCGGCCTTTACCACCCCCGCGGCGGCACCGCCCGCCACGATGCGGTGGCCTGGGGCTACGCCCGCGCGGCGGATCAGCGGGGCGTCGACCTGATCGAGAACTGCGAGGTCACCGGCATCGACATCGAACAGGGTCGCATGATCGGCGTGCAGACCACCCGCGGCCCGATCCGTGCGAAACAGGTTGCCATCGTCGTCGCCGGACGCTCCAGCCAGGTCGCCGCAATGGCCGGAATGCGCCTGCCCATCGAGAGCCATATCCTGCAAGCCTTTGTCACCGAAGGACTAAAGCCCTGCATCGACCATGTCGTCAGCTTCGGCATGGGCCATTTCTACATCAGCCAATCCGACAAGGGCGGGCTCGTCTTCGGCGGCGATCTGGACTTCTACGCCTCCTACGCCGCCCGCGGCAACCTGCCGATGGTCGAGCATGTGATGGAAGCCGGCATGACCCTGATGCCGATGATCGGCCGCGCCCGCGTGCTGCGCTCCTGGGGCGGCATCATGGACATGTCGCCCGACGGCTCGCCCATCATCGACAAGGCCCCAGTGGACGGACTCTTTATCAATTGTGGCTGGAATTACGGGGGGTTCAAGGCCGTTCCTGCCTCGGGCTGGTGCCTCGCGCACCTCATGGCCACCGGCGCCCCGCACCAGGTCGCCCGCCGCTTCCGCCTCGACCGTTTCGCCACCGGGCACCTCCTCGACGAGGAAGGTACCGGCAGCCAGCACAACTTGCACTGAGGGACCATGCGCATCACCTGCCCCTGCTGCGGCACCCGAGATAGGCGCGAGTTCACCTACTACGGCTCCGACGACTACCTGAACCGCCCCGAAGCGGACGCGCCGCCGCAGGCCTGGGACGACTACCTGCACAACCGCGACAACCCGGCGGGCCAGACCCGCGACCTCTGGTACCACGACCCCTGCGGCACCTGGATCAAGGTCACGCGCGACACCGTGACCCACGCGATCCACGCCTGCGAACCCGTCGCCGCGGAGGGCCGATGACCCAGTCCCACCGCATCCCCGGCAAGGGCCGGATCGACCGCAGCCGCCCCCTCCGCTTCACCTTCGACGGTCGCGACTACGAGGGATATCAAGGCGATACGCTCGCCTCGGCGCTTCTGGCCAATGGCGTGCGCCTGATGGGGCGAAGCTTCAAGTATCACCGCCCGCGCGGCGTGATGACCGCCGGATCGGAAGAGCCGAACGCGCTGGTCGAGGTGCTGGAAGGCGACCAGCACACCCCCAACGTCCGCGCCACGATGCAGGAGGTCTTCTCCGGCCTCGCCGCGCGCAGCCAGAACCGCTGGCCAAGCCTTTCCTTCGACGCGCTTGCGGCCAACGACCGGTTTTCTGCCTTCCTGTCGGCGGGCTTCTATTACAAGACCTTCATGTGGCCGCAAAGCTGGTGGGAAAAGGTCTACGAGCCCTTCATCCGCCGCGCCGCCGGCCTTGGCAGTCTTTCGGGCCGGCACGACGAGGGGCGCTACGAAAAGGCCTGGGCGCATTGCGACCTGCTGGTGATCGGCTCCGGCCCCGCCGGACTGATGGCCGCACTGACCGCCGCCCGCACCGGTGCCGATGTGATCCTCGTCGAGGAGGATCGCGAAATGGGAGGCCGGCTTCTCACCGATGCGCCCGAAATCGACGGGCAGTTGGGCGATGAATGGGCGCGTTCGGTTCTTTCGGCCCTGGGCGCGATGCCGAATGTGCGCCTGATGCCGCGCACCACGGTTACCGGTGCCTATGACGACGGCACCTTCGGCGCGCTCGAGCGCGTCGGCCTGCATCTGGCCGCGCCCGCCGACCTGCCGCGCGAATGCTTCTGGCGGATCGTGGCCCGGCGCGCGATCCTCGCCGCCGGCGCACTGGAGCGTCCCATCGCGCACCCCGACAACGACCGCCCCGGTGTCATGCTTGCCTCTGCACTTCTGTCCTATGTGCGCCGGTGGGGCGTCGATCCGGGGCGCGTGGTGGTCTTTGGCAATAACGACAGCGCGCTGCTGGCGGCCCGCGCGCTGACCGGCGACGGCGTTCGCGTCCTTGCCTATGTCGATCCGCGACCGATCGAGCCGGTCGAGGAATTTCGCGTCTATCGTGGCGAGGTCATCGGCACGAGCGGCCGGCTGGGCCTGCGAACCGTGCGCTTTCGGCATCGGGGCGGCGTCAGCGAAATCGCCGCCGAAACGCTGGCGCTGTCGGGTGGCTGGAACCCGACCCTGCACCTGGCTTGCCATACGGGCGCACGGCCGGAGTGGAGCGAGGGGATCGCGGCCTTCGTGCCGCGCCCGGGCATGGTGCCGGGCCTTTCGGTGGCGGGGGCGGCGAATGGGCGGTTCTCGACGGCTGCCTGTCTGGCCGATGGTGCGGCTGCGGCGAAGGCGGCGCTTGTCGATCTGGATCTCAAGGTGCCTGACTTGGACGTGCCAGTGGCAGGGGATGGCGCCTATGCCATCGCGCCGCTTTGGTCGGTCGACGCGCCGGGGCGGGCCTGGCTCGACTTCGCCAATGACGTCATCACCAAGGATGTGGCCCTGGCCGCGCGTGAAGGCTTTGCCTCGGTCGAGCACATGAAACGGTACACGACGCAGGGGATGGCACCCGATCAGGGGAAATCCTCGAACGTCGCGGCGCTGGCCGTTCTGGCCGAGACAACCGGGCAAGGCATCCCGGCAACCGGCACCACGACGTTCCGCCCTCCCTTTGTTCCAGTCTCGATTGCCGCCCTCGGCGCGGGAGGCCGCGCCAAGGGCTTCGCGCCGGAACGGCGCACGACCTCTGACACGGCGTCCCGTCGGATGGGCGCGCCGATGATCGAAGCCGGGCTCTGGTTCCGGCCGAGCTATTTCCCGCGTGAAGGCGAGACGACCTGGCGCGAGGCCTGCGACCGGGAAGTCACGATGGTGCGGCAGGATGTGGGCGTCTGCGATGTATCGACTCTGGGAAAGATCGACGTCCAAGGCCCCGACGCGGCGCGGTTTCTCGATTTTGTCTATACAAACACCATGTCCACGTTGCAGCCTGGCCGGGTGCGCTACGGTCTGATGCTGCGCGAAGACGGCCATGTGATGGATGACGGAACCTGCGCGCGGCTGGGCGACGACCACTTCATCGTCACCACCACGACCGCGGCGGCCGGGCAGGTGATGCGGCACCTCGACTTCGTTCATCAGGCCTTTTGCGCGGATTGGAAGGTTCGGCTGATCTCGGTCACCGAGCAATGGGCACAGGTCGCACTCGCCGGCCCGAAAGCGGGCAAGCTGCTCAAGACGGCCGCGCAAGACACTGTCGACCTGCGGCAGCTCCCGTTCATGGCCTGTCGCGCCGCGACGGTTTCCGGTGTGGCGGGGCGCGTGTTCCGCATCTCCTTCTCGGGGGAGTTGGGCTACGAGATCGCGGTCCCCGCGCGGTACGGAGCGGCGCTGTTCGAGCGACTGGTGGAGGCTGCCGAGACACTGGGCGGCGGCGCCTACGGGATCGAGGCTTTGAACGTCCTCAGGATCGAAAAGGGGTTCATCACGCATGCCGAGATCCATGGCCGGGTCACGGCTTTCGATATCGGGATGGACCGCATGGTCTCGGCCAAGAAGGACTGCATCGGCAAGGCAGCGAGCCAACGACCCGGCCTGTCCGGCTCCGAGCGCGAGCAGCTGGTAGGCCTGATGCCGCTGGACGGCCAGGCGCCGCTCACGGCGGGGGCGCATCTCTATCCGATTGATGTGGCCGCGCAGGCTACCAACGGGCAGGGCTACGTCACGTCGGTCGGATATTCGCCGACGCTGAACAGCTGGCTGGGCCTCGGCTTTCTGCGCAATGGTCGCGCAAGGCATGGCGAGGCCGTTCGTCTCGACGACGGATTGCGCGGGCTAAAGGTTCCGGTCCGGGTTTGCGATCCGGTGTTCTTCGATCCGGATGGAGGGCGGATGCGTGGCTGATCTGTCTGTCACCGCACCCTGCGTGGGGCTTGGTCTACCGATCGTGGTGCGGGACTGCCGTCTCAACGCACTAGAGCTCGCATCGATCTGGTCGATTGCGCTCTATCCGGGCGAAGCAGCCGCGGCCGCTGCAGTAATGGGCCCTGCGCAGCTGGACTTTCCCGATCCGGGCGAAACGACCGCATCGGGGGAAGCTCGCGTGAT
>SLKW01000319.1 GCA_007134405.1 Paracoccaceae bacterium | reverse complement strand
TCTCTTCGAGGTCGCCCGAGCAATGGAGCACGATATCGCAGCCCGCCGCCCTGGCCGCAGCGGCGCGCGCATTCATCGCCCCGCCCAAGGCCCCCATGCCGATGTCGTCGGTCATCAGCAGCCCGTCGAATCCGAGGGCCAAGCGCAGATGCGCAATCACCTTGGCCGAGACAGTACCCGGCGCCGCATCGTCGAGCGCCGAATAGAGGACATGCGCGGTCATGCCGAGCGGCATGTCCGACAGTGCGCGGACCGGGAGGAAGTCCCGCATTTCCAGATCCGCCAATGGCACCGACACGCGCGGCAGAGCGTGGTGACTGTCCGCATTGGCCGCGCCGTGGCCGGGAAGATGCTTGATGACTGGCAGAACGCCGCCTGAAAGCAACCCTTCGGCCGCCGCGCGGCCGAGTTCGACCACGCGGGCCGGATCGTTCGACCAGCAACGCCGCGCGAGGAAAGCGTGCGTATCCGGGCCGGCCACGTCGATCACCGGGGCACAATTGCCGTCTATTCCGACCGCGCGCAGCTCTGCCGCCATAAGCCGATGCCGCAGCCAGACCGCGCGTGCACCGCCGGGCTGCGTCCGCGCGTCGGGCCAGTGGCGCGCAAGCGGCGGGTGCAGGCGCTGAACGCTGCCGCCTTCCTGATCGACGAAGACCGGCGCGTCGCGTCCGATGGCGCTGCGCAGTCCATCGGCCAGCGCGCGTGTCTGCCCGGCATCGGCGATGTTGCGACGGAAGAGGATGAAACCCCAGGGCTGAACCTGCGCGAAAAACCGCGCCTCGGCTGGCGTCAACCGCGTTTCCGCGCAGCCCAGGATCGTCGCGCCGGTCATCTCTGCCCTTTCACGCGCTGGCGTCTAACGGATCAGCACCGGCACGCAATCGGCCCCTTCGGCGACAAGGAGCGCGCAGAAGCGGCGGGCTTCGGGTTCATCGGCAAAGCCATGCGCACGCAGACGATAAAGCGTCCGGCCGGCCGAAACGGCGGGTTCGATCACTCGCGCGCGCCCGTCGAGCGCCGCCGAAAACTGTGTGGCCAGTTCATCCCAAGCTTCGCGTGCTCCGACCGCATCGGGAAAGGCGCCGAGTTGCACCAGCCGCGTCCCGACCGGCAGCGTTTCGGGGTCGATCTCGGTGGCCCCGCCGGGCGCCATCCGGGCGAGCAACAACTCGAGAAGCGCCTCGGCTTCGGCATCGGCCGCCTCGGCATCGCTGGTTGTCTGAGCCTGGCCACGCGCCATCGCGAACTGCTTCGGCGCATCGGGCCGTGGCGAGGGGAAAGGCGAACGCGCGACACCCGCGACATTCGTGGGCAGGATGTCGTCGGCCGGTATCGCGGTGCGTTCGATCGGTTCGGCCTCGGACGTGGCCGGCGCGTTCGCCGCCACCGCGGCAATGCCGGAGGCGCCGAAACCGGGCATTCCGGATCCGCCGTCGCTCAAGGCGCCGATCTGTGCGCCGATCTGTGCGGGCGCCGCAGGCGTCGTCTCCGGGGCGCGGGCGGCGATCGCGGCGCTTACAGGGCGATCCTCGTCGAACAGGTCAACCGGCGCGGGGGCGAGCGCCACCGCATCGACCACCGGCGCCGGGCTGTCGCCGGCGGCGACGGCATTGACCGCCAGTCCCTGATAGGCTGCCTGCCGGCCGCCCGGATCTTCGGGCGAGATTCGCATCGGCCCTTCCAGCGCCCGCACCACCGGCACGCCGGAAATATCGCGCACCATCAGCCGGTAGCTCCAGGTGCCAACCCCTGCCAAAAGCGCCACCGACATAAATGCCGCGGCCCAATTCGCCACCACCCCCAAACGCGCCGCAAGCGACGGCGCCGCGTCCGCATACGATGGGGCGGCGGCATGCGGATATCCATGCCACTCGGTCATGCTCGCCTCTCTGCCCGCCGGGTTGTCCCGGTCATGGTTTGTGCGCGGCAAAAACGCCGCTTCTGTCGATCAAATCGCGGCGGATTCTCCGCCGCACCTGCCGGCGCTGGCCTGTTCTCAGCGCATTTCCTCGACAGGTTCGACACCCAGAATACCAAGACCCGCCGAAATGACAACGCCGACCCCTCGGGCAAGCGCGATTTTCGCCGCCGCTGTGGCCGGATCGTCCTGCAGGAAGCGCAACGCAGGCTCGTCGTTGCCGCGGTTCCAGTGGCCATGCAGCTCTGCCGCAAGTTCGGCCAGGTAGCCTGCGATCCGGTGTGGCTCGTGCACGCGGGCCGCGATCTCGACCTGGCGCGGCCAATCCGCGAGCTTGCGGATCAGCGCCAGTTCCGCAGGGTGGCCCAGCTGGGACAGGTCGGCTCGGGTAAGGGCGCCATCCGAGACATCGACGCCCGCCGCCGCCGCCTTGCGCAGAACCGAAGCGATGCGCGCATGCGCGTATTGAACATACCAGACCGGATTGTCACGCGACTGCTCGAGCACCTTGTCGAAATCGAAATCCAGCGGCGCGTCGTTCTTGCGCGTGAGCATCACGAAGCGAACGACATCCGCGCCCACCTCATCGATCAGGTCGCGCAGGGTCACGAAGGTGCCGGCGCGCTTGGACATCTTGAAGGGCTGGCCGTTCTTCCACAGCTTCACCAGCTGCACCAGCTTGATGTCGAGCGGCACGCGCCCGTCCGACAACGCGGAAACCGCTGCTTTCATCCGCTTCACGTAGCCGCCGTGATCGGCGCCGAAGATGTTGATCAGCAGGTCGAAACCGCGCTCGATCTTGTCGAAATGATAGGCGATGTCGGGCGCGAAGTAGGTCCATGCGCCGTCGGACTTCTTCACCGGTCGGTCGACATCGTCGCCATGCGCGGTCGAGCGGAAGAGCGTCTGCTCGCGCGGCTCCCAATCCTCGGGCAGCTTGCCCTTGGGCGGCTCGAGTACGCCCTCGTAGATCAGCCCCTGCTCCTCGAGCCGGGCGAGCGCCGCCTCGATCCGGCCGGTGCCGTAGAGCGATTTCTCGGAGAAATAGACGTCCATCTGGACGCCCAGCGCGGCCAGATCCTCGCGGATCATGCCCATCATCATCCCGGTCGCGACATCGCGCACGGTTTCGAGCCAATCGCCCTCGGGCGTCTCCAGCAGCGTGTCGCCGAAGCGCTCCTTCAGCGCCTCGCCCACCGCGATGAGGTAGTGGCCGGGATAAAGGCCCTCGGCGATCTCGGGGTTCAGGCCATGCGCCTCGCGATAGCGCTCAAAGGCCGAGCGCGCCAGCACGTCGACCTGTGCGCCGCCGTCGTTGATGTAGTATTCGCGC
>SLKW01000407.1 GCA_007134405.1 Paracoccaceae bacterium | reverse complement strand
GATACAGCCGCAACCTGCGACTACGCCATGCAAGGCGATGTTGTTCGCATTCATATGTCGTGTTGAAAGAACCAGCTACCCCAGGTCGTAGCCGAAACGCGCCGCCAGGCCCGCGCAGCGATCACGCACGACGTCCTGTTCCTTCGTGCTCAAAATTTCCAGATACTGATTGCGCTCTTCATGTGCGTCGTCATCGCCGTAGAGGTCGAGCCGGTCGCCCAGTTCGGAGAAGGCGAGCAGCCGTTGCATGCTCGGCACCGGGCTGTCGGTGAAATCCTCGTAGCGCATCTCGAGAAGGTGGTCCTGCAAAAGTGGCGCTAGCTGCTGGATGATGGTCACCGCCTCGATCCAGTAGTTGCAGGCGCCGTGGATGTCGGCGACCTTCATCACCTTGCCCAGTTTCAGACTGGCCACGACGTTCAAAGGATTTCGAACGAGGTGCAGGAAGCGCGCCTGCGGGAATTCCGCCCGGATCAGGGGAATGCCGTAGACGTTCTGGGGCGTCTTGTCGAACCAACGGTAGCTTTGCAGATCGCGCTTGCGGGCCATCATTTCGACATGCCCGCTCAGCAACTCGCCACGCGTGGTCGAGCGCGCGTGGAGATCGGCAAATTCTTCTTGCATGATGCCATCAATTTCCCGGTGCTTCTGCAGGGTCTTCGAGTTCATCAGCGGCTTGGTGTTCCCGTTCGTGCGAAACGGCTCTCCATAGCGGAAGTAATGGGTTTCCTCGGGGCAGATCGTATTCGGTTGACGGCGCAGCAGATCACGGATCAGCGTCGTTCCCGAACGGACACATCCGACGATGAACAGGGGGCGATCCTTTTGCGATTGGAGGGAAGACATTCTGAGAACCTTTCGCGCGGGCACCATCGGAAAACCAGATCCGCGCTTAAAGGCTTCACCCGGCGGCTTCAAGGTCAGGCCCGGACGCGAAATGCGGACGACCGGCGATTGCGCGCCGCGGAGCAACCTGAAAGAAGTCTCGGCGATGCCCACGTCAGAGTCCCCCGGTCCAGCAACAACGCATGTCCGCATCCTGATGGGCGCCTATAACGGATTGCCCTGGCTCGAGGCGCAACTGGCCTCGTTTCTTGAGCAGTCGCACGGCAACTGGTCGCTCTGGGTCAGTGACGATGGCTCCACCGACGGGACGCGTGAGGCTCTTGTGCGCTTCGCGGACCGCCATCCCGGCCGCGTGGCGCGGATCCTTGACGGGCCGCGGCGGGGAAGTGCCGCGAACTTCCTTCACCTGCTTTGCCATCCCGATCTTCCGCCAGGCATCGTTGCCTTGTCGGATCAGGATGATGTCTGGATGCCGAACAAGCTGCAGGCCGCGGTATCGCGACTGCAGGAAAGCCCCGATGCACCCTGCGCCTGGTCGGCGCGGTATTTGTTCGTCGATGAGGACCTGCGCGGCGATCAGGCCTCGCCCCTCTGGCCGCGTCGGCCCAGCCTGGGCAACGCGGTCGTGCAGAACATCCTGTCCGGCCACACGCTCACGCTCAATCCGGCGGCGCTGGAACTTGTCCGCCGAGCCGGCATCCGGCCTGTGCCGCATCACGATTGGTGGATCTACCTGCTGCTGACCGCGACCGGGGGTCGTGTAATGGTCGATCCGGCGATCGTCCTGCGCTATCGCCAGCACGGCGCGAACGTGATGGGCGCCTCGGCTGGACGCCGTGCACGGCGCCTGCGAACCGCCGCATTGATGGACGGCACGCTGCGCGACTGGGTATCCGCCAATCTGCGCGCACTCGAGGAGAGCGAGGTACCCTTGACCGACGCGGCGCGGCGCCTGACGGACCAATGGGCTGGGGCCGGGCGTTGGCAGCGCCTGCGCCTGCTGCGCAAGTTCGGCATCCATCGGCAGTCCCGCGCGCAGACCGCATCGATTTATCTGGCCGCGCTCCTTGGGAAGCTTTAGACGAGCGGCAGCTTTCGGCAGTTCGGTTTCCGGGGATCCCTTGCAGTATCGGTTCGACACAATTCGCCAGCAGATCGCCCGCTACAGATGGCTGCGCGAATACTACCTCATGAACCATCTGCAGCTGGCGCTCGGCGGCTGTGCCTTCCGCGACGAAGAGGGAAACAGGCTTGGCTATCTTGAGGAGGTCCGTCTGCATCAGGGGCGGCTCTATCTGCGCGGCTGGGCCCTGGCGCAGAGGCTGACATTGCGGCTGGGCGACATCACCTTGGTCCGGCGGCCCCATGAAGAACGCAGCGATGTCGCCGACGCGCTCGGCTGCAAGCGGCAGGTCGGGTTCACCGCCGCCATGCCCTTCGCCGAAGGTCTGCTCGAGATCGAGCTTGAGCGCGAGGGCGCCGGCCCGATCCGCTTCCGGCACAGGCTGCGGACGGGTCGCGCAATGATCCTCGCCCGGATGCGGTTGAGTGCGCGGTTCTGGCGCGACACGTTGCCCATAGTGCCCATGATCGCAAGGGGGATCGTACACCGCGATACCGACCTGCCCCGCCGGGTGAAGATCGCGCTTCGGCTCGGCCAGAGCGGCGCCGAGACGCTGCTTAATGACGCCTTTCTGGCAACCGCCGCCCCCAGCCCGCAAGCTCCGGCCGTTCCCGGCGTGACCATCATCATGCCCGTCTTCAACGCCTTCGAGCTTCTGGCAGAGGCGCTCGATCGGGTGGTCCGGAACACGGATCTGCCCTGGCGGCTCATCCTGATCGAGGACGCGTCCACCGACGCACGCGTGCGGCCCTGGCTGCACGACTGGGTGCGCGCCCAAGGCACTGACGCGCGTGTCGAACTTCTGGAAAACGAGCGAAATCTCGGCTTCATCCGGACCGTCAATCGCGGCTTCGCGCAGCTCGGTGACGGAGCGGAACCCGTCGTGATCCTCAACACCGATGCGATGGTGCCTGCGGGCTGGGCAAGCCGCCTGACCGCGCCCCTCGCCGCGGCGGAGGTCGCGACCGCCACGCCCCTGTCGAACAATGCCGAGATCTTCACCGCACCCGTCGCATGCGTGCCCACGCCAATCGCCTCAGGCCATGTGGACCCGATCGATGCCGCCCTGCGCGCGCGGATCGCGGGTAATGCGCCGCGCGTCCGCGCCCCCACCGGCGTCGGCTTCTGCATGGCGATTCGCCGCGACTGGCTGGCACGGATCGGATCGTTCGACACCAGCTTCGGCCCCGGCTATGGCGAAGAGGTCGACTGGTGCCGCAAGGCCGCCGCTGCGGGCGGCCAGCATGTCGCCGTGCCGGATCTGTTTGTCGAGCATCGCGGCGGGGTCAGCTTCG
>SLKW01000309.1 GCA_007134405.1 Paracoccaceae bacterium | reverse complement strand
TTCGGTAGGCGTTTGCACTAGAAAAAACCGTCGCAAAACCTGTTTCGGAGACGGTTTTTGCCGGGCATTCGGTGAGTGTTTGCCCATCGCGAACTCGCGCATTCAGACCGACATTCCCTCGTTGCTGGACCCCGCCTGGATTCTGCCTGGACTCCGGAAGCCACCGGGGGATCCACCCCGGATCGGCGTCGGTTCGCCCGAGCGCACGACGCCGAGTCTACCGAATTGATAGCCTCTCACTCGCGATCCGTCTCGCCTTCCGGTGTCTCGTTGAAAAATGTCTCACACGGACAGAGGCTGTTGACACGCTCGGAGACCGAGCTGCATCGCGGCTGACACAGAAGCCGCCCAGCGGGTTCTAGCGGGTGGCGTATTGACGGATCGTATGGCCTCCGTCGACATCAAGAACCTGACCGGTCATGTATCCGTTGGTCGCCGCAAGCAGCACGGCCTCTGCGACCTCCTCAGCACGGCCGATGCGCCCGACCGGCAGAGAGGCTCCGGTCGCTTCGAACATGGACTCGCGCCGCTCGGCTGGGAGCCGATCGTGCAGCTCGGTCCGGACCATGCCCGGCGCGATGCAGTTGACACGCAGGCGTGGCCCGAGTTCCAGTGCCAGCCCACGCGTCAGCGCCTCGACGGCGGCGCAGGCGGCCCCCAGCGCGGCGCAATTTATACCGGGTCGGCGGCTGAGGACACCCGAGAACAAAACGATTGCGCCACCGTCACGCAATACGGGCAACGCAGCGCGGGCAACGCCGTATACGCCCCAGAACTTCGAATCGAACATTGCCCGCAGTTCGGATACCGGCTGTTCCGCAAAGGGGCCATGGGTGACGCTGGCGGCGGTGATGACCAGAAAATCGATTTGTTCGGCCTCAAGCCGCGACATCGCCTCGCCCACCTGCTCCGGCTCCGTCATGTCAAAAGCGAGCACCGCGACCGGACCGGTGGCATCAAGGGTCCGCCGCGCCGCATCCAGGCGGTCGGACGAGCGGCCAGCAAGGATCACCTCCGCGCCAAGGCGCTGAAAGAGCCTGGCCGAGGCCAGTCCCATGCCGGAACTGCCGCCTACGAACAGCGCGCGACGCGCGGTGAGATCGCGCATTCGGGTTCTCCTCAAATCCAATAGGGTCTCGGGTTTGCTGTCGCCTCAGTGAGCCGCGAGCACCTCGGTTTCGGCGAAGTAGATGTGGAGTTGGTAGAGTGGCTCCTGAAACGGGCCGACGCCGTCAGCCTTGAATTCCATGTCGATCCGAGAGACGGGCGGGGTCTGCATCCGGGTCGCGATGCCGGTCCAGTTGGCGCCTGACGCCAATTCACTGGCCAGGAACATGTACTCGACACAGACGACACGACCGTCGATCACGCAGTAGATCGGCCCCAGCGGCAGGTTTGCCGGTTCGGCCCAGTGCTCGCCCATCTGCGGGACATGCGGGCTGATCGCCACCGCATCGGGGGCGATGTCAGAGAGCATCGGCAGGTGCGCAAGGCCGTCAGCCGCAACGGGTGCGGCGAGGGCAAGGCAGGCAGTGGCGAGCACAACGGTCTTCAGTTTCATAAGCTTCACTCCGTTTCGGTAGATGACACGTGTTGCGGTTCGGGTGTTTCGCCATGAGGCTCTTTCCTGTGTCCATTTGCGGTGATCACAGATGATTTGTGAAATCGATTGATCGAATATACTCTATTCGTGTGACGAATTTTGCGACCTTCGACTTGAACCTGCTGCGCGTGCTCGCGGCCTTGCTGGACGAGTGCACGACGGTCGGCGCGGGACGAAGGCTCGGCTTGTCCCAGCCTGCGGTTTCGGCCGCCTTGGGGCGATTGCGCCATGCACTCGGTGATCCGCTTTTCGTCCGGCAGGGACAGCGGCTGGTGCCGACGAGTTTCGCGGCAGGATTGGAGGTGCCACTCAGAGCGGTGTTGGAGGACCTTCAAGGCATCCTCGCCGGCCCCGGCGATTTCGAGCCGACAGGAGCGCGCCTCGATTTTCGCATTTCCGGCACAGATTTTTTCGCCTCGATGCTGATGCCCGGCCTCGGCACACGGGTTCAACAGAAAGCGCCCGGGATTCGGCTGCAACTGGTCGATCTGGTGCCCGATCATTACGTCTCGGCTCTCGAGCGCCAGAATGTCGATCTTGCGTTACTTCCTGAGCGCCCCTTTCCTGCTTGGATTGCGCATGAGGCTCTGTTTGCTGCCGAGTTCGCCGTGATCGCCCGAAGCAGGCATCCGGCGCTGACGGCGGCGGGTGTGGTGGCGGGGGATATCGTTCCGTTGGATCTGTTCTGCTCCCTCGATCATGTGTTGTGCTCACCTGACGGCCGCTTCAACGGACTCGGTGATGCCGCGCTGGCTCGCGAAGGGCGTTCGCGCCAGGTGGTAATGTCGGTGCCGGTTTTCGAGGGCGTGCTGCAGGTCGTGGCCGCGAGCGACCTGATCGCGCTCTTCCCGCGAAATCTAGCCGAGCACCGGGCGCAAACCAGCGGGATCACGATTTACGCGCCACCGATCTCCGTTCCGCCACCGCCGATTTGCATGATTTGGCACCGGCGCCACTGCGGCGATCCCGCACATATTTGGCTTCGCAGTCTTGTTCGCGAGATACTCGCTCCGCTCGGCGCGCGCGGCGACGTGCACGCCGGAAGCTGAATCTCGGTTCGGACAGTCTGGGGAGGCAGACCGAGGCTGGGATGAGTTTGCGGCGCCTCGATCTTTTCTTGCTCCGACGATGCGGCTTTCACTTCGCCCGATCTATCACAAATCCAATCGACCGCTTCCCCGGCACCCGCCTCCCATTCAGCCGCCAGACCATGACCGCGATGCCGTACTGCCAGCGCCGGTTCGCTTTCGCCCGGCTGACGCCCAGCTCCCAGCAGATCGACTTCCACGGCTTGCGGTTGGCTCGCAGCCAGACGATCCGCGCGTCGTCCTTCTCCAGCCAGCGCAGCCAGAGGAGCGCTTCCTCGGCCTCGGTGATGTCGCGCGGGCTGGGACGCGGCCGGCGCATCCGCGCCTCCTGGCCGACCTGATCGCCAAAGCTGTGGAAGTACTCCGGCCAGGCGTTGAAATAGCCCCGCGGTCTGACGCCGGGCAGCCGCGCGAACACGTCCACGGCAAGTTCCAGCCGGTCCTGCACCCTTACTGTTGTCCGCTCACCTCAAGGGGGGCTAGGCTTCAGGGAGTCGTTGCCCGCGCTTCGGGTGGCGCATCCGAGGCGCAAGGCCCCAAGGTGTGCGGCCGTAGCACGCGCTCCTGCGTCCAC
>SLKW01000048.1 GCA_007134405.1 Paracoccaceae bacterium | reverse complement strand
GCTCGGCCTGCCCGAGGTGACGCTGGGCATCCTGCCCGGCGCCGGCGGCACGCAACGCCTGCCGCGCCTGATCGGGCTTATGCCGGCGCTCGAGATCATCACCTCCGCCCGCCAGGTCGGCGCGAAGGAAGCCCTGGAACTGGGCATCGTGGATGCGCTCTCCGAGGAAGAGCCCCGCGTCGCCGGCATGAACTTCGCCGCTGAGCTTCTGACCCGCGGCGACGGCCCCCGGCGCATCCGCGACATGCCCAACCCGACCGCCGACGCGACCGAGATCGCCCGGCTGCGCGACAAGGTGGCGCGCGCCAGCCGCGGCCAGATCGCGCAGCTGAGCGCGTTCGACGTCGCGGTGAAGGGTGCCGGAATGCCCTTCGACGACGCCATGACCGCCGAGCGCGCCGCCTTCGTCGAGCTGATGGAAAGCCCGCAGCGCGCTGCCCTCGTCCATGCCTTCTTCGCCGAACGCAAGGTCGCGCGCCTGCCCGAGCTCGAGGGCGTCACCCCGCGCCCGGTCAAGCATCTGGGCGTGATCGGCGGCGGCACGATGGGCGGCGGCATCGCCGTGGCGGGGCTCTTGAACGGGCTTGCGGTCACGCTGATCGAACGCGACACCGCCGCCGCCGAGAAGGCGCGCGAGGGGATCGCCCGCACGCTCGCCGACAGCGTCAAACGCGGCAAGCTGACCGAGGAGAAGCGCGACGCCCTCCTGACCGGGGCGCTCACCACGAGCGACGATTACGCCGCCCTTGGCCAGGCCGACGTGATCGTCGAGGCGGTCTTCGAAAGCATGGATGTCAAGCGCGAGGTCTTCGGCAAGCTCGACCGCGTCGCCAGGCCCGGCGCGGTCCTGTCCAGCAACACGTCCTACCTAGACGTGAACGAGATCGCCGCCGCGACCGGCCGGCCCGCCGACGTGCTGGGCCTCCATTTCTTCTCGCCCGCCCATGTCATGCGCCTGCTGGAAGTGGTCGTCGCCGACCGGACGGCGCCCGAAGTCACCGCCACCGGCTTCGCGCTGGCCAAGGCGCTCAGGAAGATCCCCGTCCGCGCCGGCGTCTGCGACGGCTTCATCGGCAACCGGATGCTGCGCGTCTACCGGCTGGCGGCCGATCACATGGTCCTCGACGGCGCCTCGCCCTATGCCATCGACAAGGCGCTCGTCGATTTCGGCTTCGCCATGGGCCCCTATGCGGTGGCGGACCTCGCCGGGCTCGACATCGGCTACATGACCCGCCAGCGCCTGCGCCCGGCCAAGGACCCGCGCGAACGCTGGGGCGACTGGCCCGACAAGCTGCACGAGCTCGGCCGGCTTGGCCGCAAGACCGGGCGCGGCTACTACATCTACGACGATGAAAGCCCCCGCGGCCGCCCCGACCCCGAGGTCGAGGACCTCATCGCCGAGGAACGCAAGGCCAGGGGCATCACCCCGCGCGATTTCACCGATGCCGAGATCGTCGAGCGCTACATGGCCGCGATGATCAACGAAGGCGCGCGCATCCTCGAGGAGGGCATCGCCCGCCGGCCGCTCGACATCGACGTGGTCAAGCTCTACGGCTACGGTTTCCCGCGCTGGCGCGGCGGGCCGATGCACCACGCCGACGCGGTCGGGCTCGACCGGGTGCTGGGCACCATCCGCGCCTGCGCGGCCGAGGATGACTGGTTCTGGCAGCCCGCCCCCCTGCTCGAACGCCTCGCCAGCGAGGGGCGCGGCTTCGGCAGCCTCAACGATGACTGAGACGCGCCCACCCCGCGCCGCCCCCGCCACCCAGCAAAAGGGACCCCGCGCCTGACCCGCACCCCGGTCGCCCGCCGCACCGAACCGTGTATCGGCCAGAAGGCCGCGCCCCCGGTCCGCGCGCTGCGGGCCACGGCCATTCTGACGGAGCCCGCCCAATGATGACCGGCGACCAGGCCCTGATCCTCGCCATCCTCGCCGTTACCATGGGCCTTTTCCTCTCGGGCCGATGGCGGCACGACGTGGTGGCGCTGGCCGCGCTTCTGGGCTGCGTCGTCGCCGGCCTCGTCCCCGCGACCGAGGCTTTCGACGGCTTCGGCCACCCGGCGGTCATCACCGTCGCCTGCGTCCTGGTCCTCAGCCGCGGGTTGCAGACCACCGGCGCGGTCGACCTGCTGACCCGCACGGTGATGCCGCGCGCGGGCGGGCGCGTCGTGTCGATGACGGCGCTGCTGGCGCTGGGGGCCGCGCTCTCGGCCTTCATGAACAACGTGGGCGCGATGGCGCTTCTCATGCCCGTGGCGGTGCAACTGGCCGGCCGGCTGGACCTGGCCCCCGGTCAGGTGCTGATGCCGCTTGCTTTCGGCACCATCCTGGGCGGGATGACCACGCTCGTCGGCACGCCGCCCAATCTGATCGTCTCGGGTTTCCGGCCGGATGCGAGCTTCCGGATGTTCGACTTCGCCCCGGTGGGCCTCGCCGTCGCCCTGGGCGGCATCGCCTTCATCGTGCTTCTGGGCTGGCGCCTCGTCCCGGCGCGCAAGCCCGGCGGCGACGACGGCTTCCAGACCGCCGCCTATCTGACCGAGGTCCGCGTCGGCGAGAAATCCAAGGTCGTCGGCCTGACCCTGACCGAGATCGAGGAGGCGCTGGAGGATGCCGATGCGCAGATCGTGGCGCTGGTGCGCAACGAGGTGCGGATCAGCGCGCCGCGCGGCAATCGCACCGTGCGGGCCGAGGATATCCTGGTGCTGGAGGCCGATGTCGAGGGCGTGGCCGAGGCGCTGAGCAAGCTGGACCTGAAGCTGGAAGAACAGATCGAACCCGACGAAAAGGCCGCCGAGGAGGCCGCCGAGAACGCTGACGAAGAAGCCGCCGCGGAGGCCAGCGAAAAGGTCGCACCCGCCCAGCCCGCGGCGGCGGCCCGGGCGGGCCTGAAGGCCGAAGAAAAAAGCGGCGAAAAGGATCAAGAGAAGGCCGAGGACACCAAGAGCGAGGACACCAAGACCGAGGACAAGTCGAAGGCCGACGATATCGTTCTGCGCGAACTCACGGTGCTGCCGAACTCGAACCTTCAGGGACGTTCGGCCAAGGATATCAGCCTGCGCACCCGCTATGGCCTGAACCTGCTTGCGGTATCCCGCGAAGGGCGGCGCCCGCGCGCGCGGCTGCGCACCCTCGCGCTCAGGTCCGGCGACGTGCTGCTGATGCAGGGCCCGGCCGAGGTCCTGACCGAATTCGCCGCCGAGCGCGGCTGCGTGCCGCTGGCCGAACGCAGCCTGCGCATCCCCGACCGGCGCAGCGCCTTCATTG
>SLKW01000147.1 GCA_007134405.1 Paracoccaceae bacterium | reverse complement strand
GACGCCGAAAGTTCAGGCCGCGTAATCTCGACCGCCATGATGATCCTCCCTGCCTCGCAAGGAGTGAATCACACGCTGGCCGAAATGGGAATCGCCCGCCGAGTCAAAGCCTCTCGCCGCTGGTATTACGCGTTCGTCCACGCGTGGACGCCGCAGCCCGGGGTCGAACCAGCCGGGCCTCGGCCACAGCGTCAGAACCCTTCCCCGAATTTGTCCTCGACCAGATCGGCCAGCGCATCGATCAACGCCTCGGCCTGTTCGCCTTCGGTGCGAACCACGATCTCGGTGCCGCGCGAGGCAGCGAGCATCAGAAGCCCCATGATCGAATCGCCCGAAACGCTCATGCCGTCCTTCTCAACCTCGGCCTCGGCATCGAACTGCTCGACCACCTCGACGAACTTGGCCGAAGCGCGGGCGTGCAGACCCTTCTCGTTGACGATCTTCAGGACGCGTTCGGCGCTCACGGAATTCCTCCCGGGCAGGGCGTCTCAGACCCCCCGGCCGCCCGACACCTCGATGCAATTGATGTATTTCCGCCCGGCTTCTAGCGCAAGCGCCGTCGCCTCGGCGACTGTAAAATGGCGCGATTTGGCGAGTTTGATGAGCATCGGCAGATTGGCGCCGTAGAGAATCCGCCGATTGGGCGGCATGCAAGCCGGCAGCGACAGGTTCGAGGGCGAGCCGCCGAACATGTCGGTTACCACCAAGACGCCGTCGCCGGCATCGACCTCGTCAGCCGCGCGGCAGATCTCGTCCTGTTTCTGGGTGCGGTCATGATCATATTCGATCGAGATGGCACGGATACCTTCCTGTGCGCCAACGACATGCTCGATCGCGGCAAGGTATTCGCGCGCCAGCCCGCCATGGGCGACTATGACGATCCCGATCACGCCCCAGTTCCCGTTTCCGCGGCCGGTGGTGGTGCCTGCCGCTCCAGTTCCCGATGCCTCTTTGACACCCGCCAGCCCGCTTCGGCAAGGGTGCGCGCCATCTTTTCGGACATGGCGACCGATCTGTGCCGTCCACCAGTGCAGCCGAAGGCGACGCTCAGGCTTGTCTTTCCCTCTTCCACGAAAGCATCGATCAGAGATACCAACAGTTCGTGTACCCGGTGGAAAAACGCATCGAACCGCGGATCGGCCTCGACATGGGCGACAACCGCCGGGTCGCGGCCGTCCCGGGCACGCAATTCGGGCTGCCAGTGCGGATTGGACAGGAACCGGCAATCGAAGACCATGTCGACCCCGCGCGGCAATCCGCGCTTGTACGAGAAAGACTGGATCGAAAGCGCCATCGTGTGCCCCGAAGGCGGCGCGAACCAGCGCGTCACCTCGGCGCGCAGTTGGTGCGGCGTCAGCGCCGAAGTGTCGATCAGCACATCCGCCCGGTCGCGCACCGGGGCCAGGAGTTCGAGTTCGCGTTGCAGCCCGACGATCGGCGGGTCCTCGGGGCTGAGGGGGTGGCGGCGGCGCGTTTCGGAAAAGCGGCGCAGAAGCGTGTCGGTGTCGCAGTCCAGATACAGCAGCTCGCAGTCCACCTCGGCCCGGCGGGTCAGGTTATCGACCAGCTCGATCGTCGCCTCGGAGGAGAAATCGCGGTTCCGCACATCCACGCCCAAGGCCAGGGGCCGGGGCAAGGGCGGGCCATCGAGGAGACGCGGCACCAGCGACAGCGGTAGATTGTCGATCGCCTCAAAGCCCAGATCCTCGAGCACGTTGATCGCAGAGGACCGGCCGGCGCCCGAAGGCCCGCTGACCAGAACAACGCTCGCCGCCCGCTCGATATCGTGAGACATGAAAAGGCGCCTCCAGTCACGCCTTGCTTCTTCCTTGTGCAATATATTGCCGCAACGCAGCAACAAAAGCTTCGCCGCGATCACCAGGCAGTAGCGGAAGGGTCACACCTTCGAGACTGCGCGCGGCCTCTGGGGGCATACGCGCGGGGGGCAACGCCAGATCAACGACGAGCCGAACGCGCGCCAGGCGCAGCGGCGCATACGCAAGGATGCCGAGGCCACGCGCCTCGATCCGCCCCGCGATGGGACGCGGCGCACGGGCGTAAAGCCGGCCCTGGTGCGCCATCACGATGGTCCGGTCATCGGCGACGAGTTGCGCGCCCGACGCGATCAGGCGCAGCGCAAGGGTCGATTTTCCCGCCCCCGAGGGTCCCAGGATGATGATGCCACCATCGCGCCCGAAGGCCACGGTGGAGGCGTGCAGCAGGCTCACCCGCCGCTCACAGCGGCAGGCCGACGACGAAGCGCGCACCCAGGGGCGGCGAACCGGGGTCGGCCTCGGGGGCGCGGATGTTCTCGGCCCAGATGACGCCGCCATGCGCCTCGACGATCTGCTTCGAGATCGCGAGCCCCAGGCCGGAATGGTTGCCGAACTGGCTCTCCGGACGTTCGGAATAGAAACGCTTGAAGATCTTGTCGAGCGCGGCGTCGGGGATGCCGGGCCCGGTATCCTCGACCACGACAAGGGCGCGATTGGCGCGTTTGCGGGCCCAGATGCGTACCACGTCGCCCGCCTGGCAGAACGAGATCGCGTTGGAGATCAGGTTGACGAAGACCTGCGCCAGCCGCGCCTCCAGCCCCTGGACCATAATCGGCTCGGGCGGCATTTCGATGATGAACTCGATCCCCTTGCCCTCCGCCTCCTGGGCGAGGTGGCGGCTCAGCGCCTCGAGCGTGCGGCACAGATCGAAGCTTTCCTCGGTCTCCTTGACCAGTTCGCTGTCGAGGCGCGAGGCGTTCGAGGTGTCCGAAATCAGCCGGTCGATGCGCCGCACGTCGTGATCGATCACGTCGAGCAGCCGCGCGATCTGGTCCTCGCGCTTGGTCATGCGCAGGGCGCTGACCGCCGAGCGCAGGCTGGCGAGCGGGTTCTTGATCTCGTGCGCGACATCGGCGGCAAACTGTTCGTTCGCGTCGATCCGGTCATAGAGCGCCGAGACCATGCCGCGCATGGCGACAGAAAGACGCCCGATCTCGTCCGGGCGGCCGGCGAGGTCGGGGATGCGAACGCGCTCGGGACTGATCCGGCGCACCTGCCGGTCGCGACCGAGTTCGGCGGCGGTTGCAAGTTCGGAGAGCGGGTTCGCGATGGTCGAGGCCAGGACGAGGCTCAGCCCCACCGAGACGAGAAGTGCCACGACGAACATCTGCAGGACCTGCTCGCGCTCGGCGCGCAGCGTCATCGCCAGCTCGCGCGGGACCTGCCGGAAGAGCAGCACCGCGTCCGGCGCGGTGCCGGCGGGGATCGGCATGG
>SLKW01000110.1 GCA_007134405.1 Paracoccaceae bacterium | reverse complement strand
TCGCAACTGCAGCCGCTGATCGTGCTGAATGCGCCGGGGGATGACAGCCTCTTCGCCAATCACCTTTTCCTGCAGGGCTTCTACATGAAGCGCGCGATCATGCAGCTTGACGAGGTGGTGCGCGTGCTGACGGTACGGAGTTGAGCGGTGGGTTTCAGAATACACACTTTGACGAACCTTCAAAGCGAGAGCGGATTAGACAGCGCGTTCGCGCGTCTATGCTGCGGAACTTATCGAAGGAGGCATCGTGATGCTGAATGGACGGACGAACACCGTAATTGACCGCTGGTGGCCGATGCACGGCAGCGCTTGCGGTAGCGATGTCGCGGAGAGGCCGAAGACCTCCTTGCAGGATGCTTACCGCAACTGGCGCGAAGAGCGCGATATCTCCGCGATCGAACAGGCGCTCGGACAATTGAGCGAGCGACAGCTCAACCTGATCGGGATGAGCCGGAAGACCCTGTGCGGCGATGTCTCGGGCCTGATCGACCGGGCGGAGGCCGGCCGGCAAATTGTCGACGAAATTCTCTACATCGTCGATGACAGGCCGCGCCGCGTGCCCCTGCCGCCCCCCACGGGTTGATTGCGCCCAAGGCCGCCGGCGCCAGTCTGGTGCCGGCGTTTGCCTCGGCCGCGTGCCATTCCCTCTTTCGCTGCGCATACCTTGCCGTTCAAATCCAAAAGAGGTCGCCATGAACCAGATCTTCGATCCGGCGCTTTCCCTGCTCGACGCCACCGACCATGACGCCGTTCCGGTAACCGTTGCCTACGGTGACGGGATCGGCCCGGAAATCATGAGAGCCAGCCTTCGCGTGCTGCAGGCCGCAGGTGCACGCATCTCCGTCGAGCCGATCGAAATCGGTGAGCGCGTTTACGCGGCCGGCCATTCCGCCGGCATCACCGCTGAGGCCTGGGACAGCCTGCGCCGCACGCGCGTCTTCTACAAGGCGCCCATCACGACGCCCCAGGGCGGCGGCTACAAGAGCCTCAACGTGACGGTGCGGAAGGCGTTGGGACTGCACGCCAATGTCAGGCCGACAGTTGCCTACGCGCCCTTCGTGGCGACCAAGCATCCCGGCATGGATGTAGTGATCGTCAGAGAGAACGAGGAGGACCTTTACGCAGGCATCGAACACCGGCAGACCGATGAGGTCTATCAGTGCCTCAAATTGATCTCACGCCCCGGCTGCGAGCGAATTGTGCGCCACGCATTCGAATACGCACGCGCTCATGGTCGCCGCAAGGTGACATGCTTCACCAAGGACAATATCATGAAATTGACCGATGGCCTGTTCCATCGGGTTTTCGACGAGATCGCGGCCGACTACCCCGATATCGAGAACGAGCACTGGATCGTCGATATCGGCGCGGCGATGCTTGCCGATACGCCGCAAGCCTTCGACGTGATCGTGGTTCCGAACCTTTACGGCGACGTGCTCAGCGACGTCGCGGCCCAGATAGCCGGGTCTATCGGTCTCGCGCCTTCGGCGAATATCGGCGAGCGCTGCGCCATGTTCGAGGCGATCCATGGCAGCGCTCCGCGTCTTGCGGGGCTCGACATGGCGAACCCGTCGGGCCTGCTGCTTGCCGGTGCCATGATGATGGCCCATGTCGGTCAACCGAGAGTGGCTGGGCGCGTCCACAACGCCTGGCTGAGAACGATCGAGGACGGCGTGCACACGTTCGACATATACACCGAAGGGCTCTCTCACCGCGCCGTCGGAACCGCGGATTTCGCTGATGCCGTCATTTCGCGGCTCGAGAAGAAACCGAAAGAGTTACCGCCCGCATTCTACCATGAACGTCCTGCCGCGGCAGCCTTGCCGGTTGCGCCAGTGCGTCGCGCGGAAAAAGTCCTCGTCGGGATCGACGTGTTCGTCCACCACCGTGGCGCCACGCAGCCGCTCGTGGATGCGATAACCTCGCTGGACACGCAGCCACTACAGCTGACGATGATCAGCAACCGTGGCGTAAAGGTCTGGCCCGAGGGACTTCCGGAAACCTTCTGTACCGACCATTGGCGGTGCCGTTTTACCGTCGAACCCGGGGCAGAGCTTACCAAGGCGAACATTGTTGACCTGTTGCGGGTTCTGGCGGCGCGCGGCGTTGATTTCGTGAAAACGGAGCACCTTTACACCTTCGACGGTGAACCGGGTTTCTCGCTCGGCCAAGGCCAGTAGAAATGCGCGCAAGTCCGACGTCGCCATGATTTTCGCCCTGCGGAGACTTGCCGGTCTCTCGCGGGGCGTCGAACTTGCGGACAAAGGGACTAAACCGTCTCGCCGAAGTGAACAGCGACCATGTGTTGTCTCTTTTCGACGTCACCAGCGCCGCGTGGGCCCCGTGTCGATGTGGACAAAACGCGCATACCGACCCAAGCCGCCGCGATTGAGCTTCCGGGCCTGCTGGTGAAGCGCGCCGGCGTTGAGGCGTGAATGTGCAATGTCGAGCGCGCGGCCCTGCATGTGCAATGAATTAGGAGCGCTGTTGCGAATCCGCCGGTTCGTGGCCGCCGTCCGAAAGCCGTGCGTCAGTATAAGGGGCTCGTCGGGGTCGATGAGTGTCTGGAGGTCGGACGCTAGATCGAGAAGGGATGGATCCATCTCGCCAGCGGCGCCGGCCCGCAGATCGCGCGCGAAATGTGCGAATTGCGTGAGCGCCGGCGTAAGGTACTCCTCCCCATCATGGTAGACCTCGTCAAAGACCTCGCCGGTCCGTTGGTTGACCATCAGCAGGCGGCGCTCCTTGGTGGCCGGTTCGCGGTCAAGAGCGACGGCGCCCGCGGGCAAGGCGCCGAGGACGCTCATCCCGAGCAGCCCGGCGGACGCGGAAACGAGAAAGCCCCTACGGGTGGTTGATTGGCCGAACGACGGCATTCGGTAGTCTCCGGTAACTGGCGAGTTGTGTGACGCGGTGGCTGTTACTCGAAGCCGCTGGCCATTGGCATGGCCTGCGCATTCACAGCGCCGTGTCGGCGAGAATCCACCGATCCGGCGTGCTTTCGGAACCAGCGCATGAGCGTTGCAAACAGCGCTAGCATCCCGGATAGGCATTGCCGTTGTTGTTGTGGAGTCCTGGTCCATGTGTTCGACGAGACCGAGAGCACAACTACCAGCGCGTCGGGTTATCCGTTCAAGGGTCGCGGGTTTAATTGGCATGAACCGACTGCCATACTGCCTGCAGATCGCATCACCAGGAAAAAACGCGCCGGAGTTCCCGGCGGGAGTTGAGCAATGTCTCCGCTTGCGATGGTACTGACGCTTCTGGGCGC
>SLKW01000492.1 GCA_007134405.1 Paracoccaceae bacterium | reverse complement strand
GCCGGCTGGACGAACGAGCCGCATACCCTGACTTGGGACGACGGGGCCTGGCATCTCTACCATCAGGCAAATCCCAACGGGGCCTTCTGGGAATTCATCGTTTGGGGGCACCTCGTCTCGCATGATCTGGTCGCCTGGGAGGCGCGCCTGCCTGCGCTGATGCCCGGCACCGGTTTCGACCGGCACGGCATCTGGGTCGGCAACCGCATCCCCGAAACCGATCCGCCCGCCATCCTCTATACGGGCGTGGATGGTGCACGGTCCGGCCTGGGGCGGGCCGTGCGGCGGGACGATGGCGGGTTCGACCGTGATGAAGGGGCCATCGCCTATGATACGCCGCCCGGCTTCCAGGACATGCGTGACCCGTGGGTGGTGAAAACCGATGACGGTTGGCTCGCGCTTGTCGGCTCGGGCACGCCGGCGCATGACGCTCCGCTGATCCTGACCTGGTCCTCGGAAGATTCCGTCAACTGGAACTTCGTTGGCGTATTCGACACCGGTGAAGCCGAGATGCCCGGTGAGTTCTGGGAGCTTCCAATCCTCAAGCCAATCGAGGGGCGGTGGTTGCTCATGGGAACGCCCGTGATCGCTGACGCCCCGGCGCGAACACATTACTGGCTTGGCGACTTCGACGGCGCGCGTTTCTTTCCCGATGATTCCGAGCCCAGGCAATACGACCTTTTCGGCACGCTGCTTGCGCCGACGCTGGCCACCGACGATGCGGGGCGCATGATCGCGATCGGCGTCATTCCAGACGACGGCCAGCGCCCAGAAGAGCTGCGTCGGGCGGCCGGCTGGGTGCACGCGCTCAGCCTGCCGGTGGAGTTGAGGCTTTGCGCCGAGGCGCCGGATCGGCTTTGCAAGGCGTTCGCCCCGGAATTGGAAGCGGCCTTCCCGCGCCCGGTTGCGCTGCCCGACGACGCGGATCCGGAGGCGGGCGAGGTTAGCGTCGATCTGGGACACGATCCGGTGCGGGTCGATGCGCGCTTCACCATCCCCGAAGGTGGCGAGGTCGGGATCGACCTGCGCGCGACACCTGACAGGTCCGAGACGACGCGGCTCTTGCTGCGCTCGTCGGGGGGGGAGGTCGTGCTCGACAACACCCGCGGTTCGCGCGCATCCTGGGCGCGTGACGACCGGATCGTGCAGCGCGTGCCGGCGCAAGAAGAGGTCGAGGTTTCCTTGATCATCGACCGCGCCGCGATCAGCGGCACGATCAACGACCAGGTCCTCGGGGTGATGGTTTATCCGGAGTCAGAGGAAGCGACGATGCTGCGCTTACAAGCCGACGGCGGCGCGCAGATCGAGGATCTGGCAATTTCTGCACGGGACTGAGCGCGTCGGCTCGCTGCGTGCACCGTTTCGTCAGCCGTCAAGAACCGGTTGTTGCGCAACGGAAAGACGATGTGCAAGCGCCAGGTCGCGGCCGAGGGTGGCGCGGACTTCTGTCTGTGCCTCCGGATCTGCGCGGCGCAGAACATGGGCCGGATGCAGAGTGGACACGAAGAGCGTGCCGTCGGCAAGGGGTTCGGGTTGGCCGCGGCGGGCCGCGATGCGCGCGCCCGAGCCGGTCAGGGCCAGCGCAGCGGTGGCGCCGAGGCCCAGGATTACGCGGGGGCGCAAGAAGCCGCGCTCAAGGTCGAGCCACCAGCGGAAATGTTCGACATGTCCGGCATCGGGGTTCTGGTGAAGCCGCTTCTTGCCGCGAGACTGAAAGCGGAAATGCCTGACCGCGTTCGTCAGATAGACCTTCGTCCGGTCAAGGCCGGCTTTAGCCAGAGCCTTGTCCAGGAGTCGCCCGGCAGGACCGACAAAGGGGCGGCCGCGAAGGTCTTCCGCGTCTCCAGGCGCTTCGCCCACGATCATCAGCGCGGCATCCGCCGGCCCTTCGCCCCAAATCGTTTGCGTGGCGGGTCCGCAAAGCGGGCATCGCGTGCAGTCGCGGGCCAGAGCGGCGGCCTCGGCCAGCGTGGTGGGGACGGCGTGGCGGGGCGTGAGGGCCGCGCGCGTGCGCGCGGCGCGCGCCTGCCAAGCGCGTTGGGCGTTGGAGGCGGCGGTAGCATGCATGCGCTCAACGGCGGCATGGGCGGAGCGCACGAGGCCAGGGATCATCCGCGCCTCGGGCAGGTTTTTCCAGTACTTGACCGGCATCTCGGACTGCATCGCACGGATGTTCAACCGGGCAGGGTTGAAGATCGCGCCGAAATAGGTGCGCCACAGTTCCTCGGTCGCGTCGTTAGGTTGCGGAGGGGGAGCGGTCGTGGGCTGGCAGGAAAGCGCGCCGCCTTGAAACATTAGCGTCACCGAGGGCGTGGCGATCGCCCAGTCCATGTCGCCGAAGCGTTGGGCGAAGAAGGGGCCGGTCGCCTCGGCGATAGGGTGCTCGGGCTCGAACCAGGCGCAGAAGCGCCGCCGCGCACCACCGCCAGGCAATTCGCGGAATCGGACGAAGGCGTGCATCTTATGGATGTCGCGGCGCACGGCCGAGCTCATGGAAAGTAGCCGCCGAATCATCGGGTCCGACCGATCACCCCAGTGAACGTCGCCTTTGGAGAGGCGCAGTGCCGCCGCATGCCCCAGCGCGAAACGTTCCGGGTCACTATGCTGCATCACTTGCTCCAGCCCGCCAATTGCTTCGCGTGTAAGCCGAATGGTCCGTGGCTGACGTTGCGCTGAGGGGAGGGCGGAGAGAAGGTTCGGCGCTTCCGCGCCCACGGACCAGGTCACCGCACCGGGTGAAACGCCCTCGGCCGCCAGTCGACGGACAGCAGCGCGCCAGGCAGCAACTGTCCCCACCACGGGCAACGACTCGACCGGCATTTAGAAGAGCGCCAATTGCTCGGCGGGCGGTGCGAAGCGGGCGCGCAGTGTCTCCGCATCCAGCATGCCGCGTGGGGAACAGCCAGGCAGCGTAACGAAGACCTGCGCCCGGCCCATGACCGCACCCATGGCTGTCAGATCCTCAAAGCGCAGGGTCCGATGCCGACGGGCGGCGAGGATACGCTGCACGGTCTTGGTGCCGAAGCCAGGCACGCGCAGGAGCGCCTCGCGTGGGGCTCGGTTCACATCCACGGGAAAGAAGGCGCGGTTGTCCAGCGCCCAGGCGAGCTTCGGGTCGATCGCAAGATCGAGCATTTCGGAACGGCCCGCAATTTCCGGCGCATCGAAACCGTAGAAGCGCATCAGCCAATCGGCTTGGTAGAGCCGATGCTCGCGCTGAAGGGGCGGCGCGGAAAGCGGCAGGCGGGTCGAGGGGTCGGGGATTGGCGAAAACG
>SLKW01000406.1 GCA_007134405.1 Paracoccaceae bacterium | reverse complement strand
CGTATGACAAACGTATGACACGCGTAGGACAATTGCGGGCGGTGCGAGCCGGATCCGGGGGAAACGGGACCTTTCGGACGCAAAGCGCGCAGTGGGCGAGATGCAACGGATCGGGGTGAAAATGCGCCCGCGCGACCGATAGGGCCAGATTCCGGTGCCGAATGAGTCCAGATGGCGGGTCGGCGGGTTCGACAGGGCCATCCGACAAGGCCGGTCGGCTGCTGGCGCCGGACGGGGTGCCGGACGGGGCGTTGGGCGCGGGGCCGCGTGGCTATGCGGTTGAAGCGTGCGCTGGTATCAGCCGACACAGCGCCGGCCCGGTAGTGGGCCCTCTGGAATGGCCGTTTGCCCGCCGCTCCGGCCCCGGGTCACTCGCGCCGGAAGGCGCCCTGCAGCGCCCGGCCCAGCATCGCGCTGACCGAGGGGCGGCGCGCGGCGCGGAAGGGCAGCGGGCGGCAGACCTCGATCGCGCTGACGCCCACGCGGGCGGTCAGCGCGCCGTTCACCACCCCCTCGCCGAAGCGGCGCGACAGCTTGGCCATGAGACCGCCACCGGCGAGCGAGCCGAACATGTCGTCGCCCACCGCGACCATTCCCGTCGCCATCAGATGCAGCACCACCGCGCGCGCCAGCCGAAGACTGCCCAGCGTGCCGGCGCGGCCGCCGTAAAGCTCGGCCACCCGGCGGATCATCCGCAGATTGGTCAGGAGCGCCACCGCGACATCCGCCAGCGCCACCGGCACAAGCGCGGTCACCACCGCCACCTGCCGCGCGGCCAGTTCCACCTCGGCCCGGGCGCGCGCATCGATGGGCACCAGCCAGTGCTGCTCGGTCGCATCCAGGATGGCGTCGGCGTCCAGCAACTCGTCGGGGGCGGTCCAGTCGGCGGCATGGGGGCCGGCGTAGAGCCGCGCCAGACGCCCCGCGACCGCGCGCGCGATCTCAAGATCGCCTGCCGACAGCGCCTGCTCGGCCTCCAGCCGCAGGCTGTCCAGACGGCGCAGGCGGAAGAAGCCCAGGGCCTCGCGCAGTGCCAGGACGACCAGGCCGGCGATCGAGATCGCCAGCAACGCCAGCGCAACCGCGCCCAGCCAGCGTTGGCGCGCCATCAGCCCCATGGCGAAATCCCAGGCCGCGATGCCCAGGACCAGAAGCAGAAAGCCCCCCAGCGCCGCCCAGAAAAGCCGCAGCCAGGGCCGTTTGGGCCGGGCGAGCGCGCCGATGGCCGCCTGCATGGCGCGCCCCTCGGGCAGGTCGTCCGCGTCGACCGGCGGGGCCGCGCCGGGGTCCGGCGGGGGCTGGCCGGCGTCGAGTTCGATCAGCACGGGCCCGCGACCGGGGCGCTTCGGATCCGTCATGGCAAAGCCTCCGACCGGCGCATGGGGCGGCGCGTCCCGAGCGCCGCGTCGGGTTTCGGGCGATTGGCGGCGCTCATAGCAGACGGTCGCCGAACAGGAACTCGGCGGCGCGATCCAGCCGGATATGCGGCAGGCCGTCGCCGGGCCGACGCTCGATACTCGGGGGGGCGAACCGCATGGCGCCATAGTCGTTGCCCTGCCAGGCGTCCGCCCCCTCGCGTGCCGAGGCCATGAGGCGGGCCGGATCGACCGGCAGGTCGCCGGGATGGAAGGCCGCCTGGCGCCCGTCTTCGAGCCGGCCGCGCACCAGATCGTGCGCCACACCGTCCAGGCTGCGGCTTTCCTCGACCGTGGCGCGCAGGGCGGCGATGGCCATCGCCTCGGTCCGCGCGCCGGAAAAGCGGGCGCGGTCGCGGGCCTCGACCAGCATCGCGGTGGTCAGCGCGGCCAGCCGGGGGTGCTGGGAATGGTGCAGATGGTCGGCCTTGGTGGCGGCAAACAGGATGCGTTCCACCCGGCGGCCGCGCAGCAGCGTGGCGAGCCAGCTGTTGGTGCCGGGCCGGAAGGCCGAGAGCACCGCCGCCATCGCGCGGCGCATGTCCTCGAGCGCGGCGGGGCCGAGATGCACCGCCTCGAGCACGTCGAGAAGCACCACCTGGCGGTCGATGCGGGCGAAATGCGTCTCGAAGAAGGGGCGGACGACCTGGCGCTTGTAGCCCTCGAAGCGGCGCTCCATCTCGCGCCAGAGGCTGGCGCGGCGGGCGGTGTCGGGGCGCGGCAGGGGCACGAAGGTCAGGACCGGCGAGCCCGCCAGATCGCCGGGCAGCAGGAATCGGCCGGGGCTGCAATCGGCCCAGCCGGCTTCGCGCGCGGCGGAAAGCCCGGCGGTATAGGTGCGGGTGAGGGATTGCGCCACCTCCTCGTCGAGCCGGGCGGCGGGGTCGGTGGCGGCGGCCGCGCGCAGGAAGTCCTGCGCCTGGGGCCGGGCGGCGAGCCGGTCGAGCGTCTGGTCCGACCAGTCGGCATAGCCGAGGTCCATGAGGCCCAAGTCCAGCAGCCATTCGCCCGGATAGTCGACGATGTCGAGATGCAGCCGCCGCGACCCGGTGAGCGGGCCGAACAGCCCCGAGGGCGCCAGCCGGAACGAAAGCCGGAGTTCCGAGATCGCGCGCGTGCCTTCGGGCCAGCGCGGCTCGGGCCCGGTGAGCGCGGCGAGATGGCCCTCGTAATTGAAGCGCGGCAGCGTCAGGTCGGGCTGCGGTTGCAGATAGGCGCCCTCGATCATGCCGGCGCGGACCGCCTGCATCTGGCCCATGCGGCCCGGCTCCAGCAGGTTGTTGACCAGCGAGGTGATGAAGACGGTCTTGCCGGCGCGGCTGAGGCCGGTCACGCCGAGGCGCAGGACAGGTTCGAAGAACGCCTCGGAAACCGTGGCCGAGACCGTCTCGATCGACTGGCCCAGACGGTCGGTGATGGGGCCAAGGATCATGCTTCCTCCGCGCGGCGATCGTTGGAGAATAGGGGCGGGGGCGGCCAAGTTAAAGGCCGCTGCGGGCTTGCCGCGCGACCGGACGGCGGCATATTGGGCGGATGGACCGGGTATTGTTGAGCATCGGGCACGGATACGCCGCCGAAAGCGTCGTGCGGGCGCTGGGGCCGGGCTGGCGGGTGCTGGCGAGCACGCGCCGGGCGGAGCGGGCAGACGCGCTGGCGCAGGCGGGGCATGAGCCGGTGGTCTGGGCCCCCGGGGGCGACGTGGGGCCGCTGGCCGCGGCGCTGGCGCGGGCGACGCATCTGATCAGTTCGGTGCCGCCCGGCGAGGCCGGCGATATGGTGGCGGCGGCGCTGGCGCCGGTGATGGAGCGGGCGGCGCGGCTGCGCTGGATCGGCTATCTGTCGGCGACCAGCGTCTACGGG